>NZ_PINZ01000007.1:0-113303 GCF_002810305.1 Halomonas sp. 141 | reverse complement strand
GATAGGGAACGTCACGCTTGCCGAACCGTACGAACTCACCCTGCACGCCGCATTCCTCGCAGGCGATGGGATCGGGCACGTCCACCTGGAAGTGCATTTCGTCGTCGGTTGATTTGCAGCCCAGTACTTGGTATTGCGGCAGGTGAAGGATGTTGTCGGGAAGTTCGGTCATGGTGTTGTATAGGCGTAGGTGTCAGTCAGATCCATCCGGCTCGGCATTGGTGTTTGCTTTTTGGGGTCGTCTCAGAATTCGGAAAATAAAGCACGCTAAGGCGTAGTCACCCCGTGACTCCCCCGCGCCGATGCAGCGAGCTTCGTTCCGTCTTGCAGTGACGCAATCAGCGGGCAGGAAACGTTCCCTTTCCGCGCATGGCAGGCGCACACCAGTTCAGACAGCACGGCCTCCATGCGTGCCAAGTCGGCCATCTTCTCGCGCACATCCTTGAGCTTGTGCTCGGCCAGGCCGCTGGCTTCCTCGCAATGGGTGCCATCCTCCAGCCGCAGTAGCTCGGCGATTTCGTCCAGGCTAAAGCCCAGCCGCTGGGCCGATTTCACGAACCGCACTCGTGTTACATCCGCCTCGCCATAGCGGCGAATGCTGCCATAGGGCTTGTCTGGCTCCGGCAGCAGGCCCTTGCGCTGGTAGAACCGGATGGTCTCCACATTGACCCCGGCCGCCTTGGCAAAAACGCCAATGGTCAGATTCTCAAAATTAATTTGCATATCGCTTGACTCCGTACATAACTACGGAAGTAAGCTTAAGCTATCCAAACCAAATTTGAAAGGACAAGCGTATGTCTGAACCACAAAACGGGCGCGGCGCGCTCTTCGCCGGTGGGCTGGCCGCCATTCTTGCGTCGGCCTGCTGCCTGGGGCCGCTGGTTTTGATCGCCTTGGGGTTCAGCGGGGCATGGATCGGCAACCTGACGGTGCTGGAACCCTATCGCCCGATCTTCATCGGCGCAGCGCTGGTCGCGCTGTTTTTCGCCTGGCGGCGCATCTACCGCCCGGCGCAAGCCTGCAAACCGGGTGAGGTCTGCGCGATTCCCCAAGTGCGAGCTACTTACAAGCTCATTTTCTGGATCGTGGCCGCGCTGGTCCTGGTCGCGCTCGGATTTCCCTACGTCATGCCATTTTTCTATTAATCACAGGAGTTCATCATGAAAAAACTGTTTGCCGCCCTCGCCCTCGCTGCCGTTGTTGCCCCCGTGTGGGCCGCCACCCAGACCGTCACGCTGTCCGTACCGGGCATGACCTGCCCCACCTGCCCGATCATCGTCAAGAAGGCGATTTCCAGGATTGAAGGCGTTGATAAAGTTGACGTTACCTTCGAACCACGCGAAGCGGTTGTCACCTTCGATGATGCCAAGACCAGTGTGCATGAGTTGATCAAGGCCACTGGCGATGCGGGCTTTCCGTCCAGCGTCAAGCAGTGAGCCACTGAACCCGAACCTGGGGCGATCATGGGACTGATTACACGCATTGCCGACAAGGCTGGCGCGCTTGGCAGCGTTGTTTCCGCGATGGGATGCGCTGCCTGTTTCCCGGCTATCGCCAGCCTGGGCGCGGCCATCGGCCTTGGCTTTCTACAGGAATACGAAGGGTTGTTTATCTCCAAGCTGCTGCCGCTGTTCGCAGTCGTGGCTTTGCTGGCGAATGCACTGGGCTGGCTGAGTCATCGGCAATGGTACCGCAGCCTGCTCGGGATGGTCGGCCCAGCCATCGTGCTGGCGGCCATGCTCTTGTTTTTTGGCAATTGGTGGACGGCGAACCTCCTCTATGTCGGTCTGGCCTTGATGATCGGGGTGTCGATCTGGGATCTGCTCTCACCGGCCAACCGCCGCTGCGAACTACCACCCAAACACGGCTAACTGCATTGGCAGTTGCCGAAACGAAAAGGAACGATGCAATGTATTTGAATATCACCGGAATGACCTGCGACTCGTGCGCGACACATGTCAAGGACGCCCTGGAGAAAGTGCCGGGCGTGCTGTCGGCGCTCGTGTCCTACCCGAAAGGCTCCGCGCAACTCGCCACCGATCCCGGCACCTCGCCAGAGGCGCTGACCGCCGCTGTGGCCGGCCTCGGCTACAAGGCCACACCCGCCGATGCCCCATCCACTTCAGCGCGGGGCAGACTGCTTGGCAAGGCGCTGGGATGGCTGGGCGGTGGCGACAAGGCTGGTGGTGATGGGGACGGACTGCACGTCGCCGTTATTGGCAGCGGCGGAGCCGCGATGGCGGCGGCGCTGAAGGCCGTCGAGCAAGGTGCGAACGTCACGCTGATCGAGCGCGGCACCATCGGCGGTACTTGCGTCAATGTCGGCTGCGTGCCGTCCAAGATCATGATCCGCGCTGCCCATATCGCCCATTTGCGCCGTGAAAGCCCATTCGACAGTGGCATCGCGGCGACTGTGCCTGCGATTGATCGCAGCAAACTACTGGCCCAGCAGCAGGCGCGCGTCGATGAGCTGCGCCACGCCAAGTACGAAGGCATCCTGGACAGCAACCCGGCCATCACCGTGCTGCATGGTGAAGCGCGTTTCAAGGACGACCAGAGCCTTGCCGTCCGTTTAAACGATGGCGGCGAGCGTGTGGTGGCGTTCGACCGCTGCCTGGTCGCCACGGGTGCCAGCCCGGCCGTGCCGCCGATTCCGGGCCTGAAAGAGTCACCCTACTGGACTTCCACCGAGGCCCTGGTCAGCGACACCATTCCCGAGCGCCTGGCCGTGATCGGCTCGTCTGTGGTGGCGCTGGAACTGGCGCAAGCCTTTGCCCGGCTGGGCAGCAAAGTGACGATCCTGGCACGCAGCACGCTGTTCTTCCGCGAAGACCCGGCCATCGGCGAGGCCGTTACAGCCGCGTTCCGTGCCGAAGGGATCAAGGTATTGGAACACACGCAAGCCAGCCAGGTCGCGCATGTGGACGGCGAATTCGTGCTGACCACCGGGTACGGTGAAATACGCGCCGACCAGCTGCTGGTCGCCACTGGCAGGGCACCGAACACGCGCAGCCTGGCATTGGAAGCGGCGGGAGTCGCTGCCAATGCGCAGGGGGCCATCGTCATCGACAAGGGCATGCGCACCAGTACGCCACACATTTATGCGGCTGGCGACTGCACCGACCAGCCTCAGTTCGTCTATGTGGCGGCAGCGGCCGGCACCCGTGCTGCGATCAACATGACTGGCGGCGATGCGGCCCTGGACCTGACCGCAATGCCGGCCGTGGTGTTCACCGACCCGCAGGTCGCCACCGTGGGCTACAGCGAGGCGGAAGCACATCACGACGGGATCGAGACCGACAGTCGCACCTTGACCTTGGACAACGTGCCGCGTGCGCTTGCCAACTTCGACACACGCGGCTTCATCAAGCTGGTCATCGAGGAAGGTAGCGGACGGCTCATCGGCGTGCAAGCGGTGGCCCCGGAAGCGGGTGAACTGATCCAGACGGCGGTGCTCGCCATTCGCAACCGTATGACCGTGCAGGAACTGGCCGACCAATTGTTCCCCTACCTGACCATGGTCGAAGGGCTGAAGCTCGCGGCGCAGACCTTCAGCAAGGACGTGAAGCAGCTTTCGTGCTGCGCCGGATGAGGAAAAGGAGGTGTTCAATGAGCGCCTACACAGTGTCCCGGCTGGCCCTTGATGCCGGGGTGAGCGTGCATATCGTGCGCGACTACCTGCTGCGCGGATTGCTACGGCCGGTCGCGTACACCACGGGCGGCTACGGCTTGTTCGATGACACCGCGTTGCAACGGCTGCGCTTTGTACGGGCTGCCTTCGAAGCGGGTATCGGCCTGGACGCACTGGCGCGGCTGTGCCGGGCGCTGGATGCTGCGGACGGTGACGGTGCGTCTGCGCAGCTTGCCGTGTTGCGGCAACTCGTCGAGCGTCGGCGCGAGGCCCTGGCCAGCCTCGAAATGCAACTGGCCGCCATGCCAACCGAACCGGCACAGCACGCGGAGAGTCTGCCATGAACAGCCCAGAGCACTTGCCGTCTGAGACGCACAAACCGATCACCGGCTACTTGTGGGGCGCGCTGGCCGTGCTCACCTGTCCCTGCCATTTGCCGATTCTCGCCATTGTGCTAGCCGGCACGACGGCCGGCGCGTTCATCGGGGAGCACTGGGGTATTGCAGCCCTCACGCTGACCGGCTTGTTTGTCCTGTCTGTGACGCGGCTGCTGCGGGCCTTCAAGGGAAGATCATGACCGCTTCCCAGCCAGCCGAGAGTGGGCAGCTTTGAGCTTCGCTACCAATCTGGAGGAGTACCACCATGAACGCAAACGCCCCGAACACTGCCAGTTGCACCACCTGCTGCGTATGCTGCAAAGAAATTCCGCTCGATGCCGCCTTCACCCCGGAAGGCGCGGAATTGTATGGCGTAGGTGTCAGTCAGATCCATCCGGCTCGGCATTGGTGTTTGCTTTTTTACCCAACAAGCTGCTGGAAACGAAAAGTAAGGCACCGAGGACAATTGCAATATCAGCCAGGTTGAAGGCCGGCCAATGCCAGTCTCGCCAATAGAAATCAAAGGAATCCACAACATAGCCGCGAAAGACCCGGTCAATCAGGTTGCCCATGGCGCCACCGAGGATAAGACTGTAAGCGATGGCTTCTCCTTTATGACGATTTTCAAGGATCAGCTTGATCAGAAAAATCGAGACCACTACCGCGATTCCGATAAAAAAGTAGCGCTGCCAGCCTCCACCATTCGCAAAAAGACTGAATGCGGCACCGGTATTCCATACGTGTACCCAGTTAAAGAATGAGGTCACTGAAATAGACTCGCCATAGGCCATTGATTGCTGCACCAGCCACTTTACAGCCTGATCAGACGCTGCCAGCAGGCCCGATATGGACAATAGGGCATACGGCGAGAGCTTTTTGCCAATAATGAGCATTATTTAACCCTTCAACGCCAGAATGCGTCTGGCACCGTTAAGTACAATGACCCCCGCGATGGTGCCGATAATCAGATCCGGATAATTGGAACCGGTCCACGCGACCAGGGCGCCGGCGGTGATGACCCCCAGGTTGATCACCACGTCATTGGCCGAGAATATCCAGCTTGCCTTCATGTGCGCCCCGCCTTCCCGATGTTTGGATATGAGCAGCAGACAACTGGTATTGGCAATCAATGCGACGAATGCGATAGCCATCATCACCAGCGATTCAGGCTCACTACCGAATACAAAGCGTCTCACCACCTCTACGAGTACGCCAACAGCCAAAACCAGTTGGACCACACCAGCAACGTGCGCAACACGGACCTGCCTTTTCACGCTATGCCCAACCGCATAAAGAGCGAGTCCGTACACTGCCGCATCAGCAAAATTGTCCAGGGACTCTGCAATGAGGCCAGTTGACTGAGCCATCAGACCGGCAGTCATTTCCACCACGAACAGAAGTGCATTGATGCCGAGCAACCAGCGCAGGGTCCCGGATTCTTGCTTAGCAGAAGCTGCCGAGAACTCGGCGGCCTTGATGGTCTCCGGATTTGCAGCAACGCTTTCCTGAAGCGCGGCGCCTAGCCCCAAGGTCTTCAGTTTCGAGGTGACGGGCTCGACCTCGCCGTCATGCACGACCTTCAGCCGGCGGTTCGACAAGTCGAAGGACAGCGCTCGAATCTCCTCAAAGCCGCTCAGGGCTAGGCGAATCATTCGTTCTTCTGATGGACAGTCCATCTTCGGCACGGCATAAACACTGACCCATCTCCCTGGCGCCTCGGAGGAGGCCTGTATATCGGTATCCGCTGCGGACGTTGCATCACCGCCACAGGCGCCACCACAGGATTTGCTCATGATACGACTCCACTTGAACAATGTTGTGGTACCATTTAAAACTATAAAGCTACTATAAGGTCAATAGAGTAAAGAATCCGTTGGGGAGGAGGCTGATGCGCATTGGTCAGTTGGCGCAGTTGGTAGGGGTCGAAACACAGACGATCCGCTTCTATGAACAGCAGGGCTTGTTGCCGCCGCCTGATCGGCAGGACAACGGTTACCGTGTCTATACCGAGAAGCATGGTGAGGGGCTGGCCTTCATCCGTCGCTGCAGAATCCTGGGCCTGTCACTGGCTGAGATTCACGAACTACAGAGCTATCAGGACGACCCTCATCAGCCTTGTACCGCCGTCAACGCCTTGCTCGATGATCACATCTCTCATGTGCGGTCGCAGATAACCGCTCTGCAAGCGCTTGAGAAACAACTCGTTTCACTGAGAGCGAGTTGCAACGATGACCGGGAAGTTGAGGCGTGTGGGGTTCTTGCTGGAATTAGCGAAGGAAACATGCACCAGCAGTAGGTGAAGCATCAACCAGATAATCCGATGAGATGCCGGTCTGTCTCACTCTCATGCAAAGGTAAGATCAACCATTTAATCCGCTTACCCATTAATCTCAACGGCTTCCTGCAGCGATGTTTGGAGTTCGTCAAAAATGCTCATCCAGAAACTTCCTCCTTTAATTGGTGGGTCAGTGTTTTCAATGCGGCCTTTTCAGCAAGTGTTATGTTGTCCTTCATGTTCTTAGGGTAGGCCAATATCACAGATATATGGTCGCCGCCTGGTTGTCATCTGGCTGCTAACAGGATGAAAGACATGTGAGTAATGTAATCCCTGGAAAAGATAACGTATTGATAATTCTTGGTTTCCGCATTGCAGGCGCGATACCAAAGTTTATTTTGTTGCACTCATAATCTCTTGGTCGTAAATTCATGTGCTACTGGAGTTTCCAGCTGTTGCAGCGTAACGGTGTAGCTCATCGATGATTCCATATATGGCAGTAATCGTCGGCATGGTGGATACCTAGCCCCCACAAAAGAGTGAGCCGAGTTTAGCGGTGTGGGGGCATGAGGGCAAAGCGATACTCCACTGACCGTATCCTGTTCTGGTCAAGTCAGAGCGGACACATTTTCAAGCTGCAGCCGCCAATTCGATTTCCCTTGGCGTTTGGTAGCCCAGGGTCGAGTGGAGCCGGCAGCTGTTGTACTCCATCTCGGTGTATTCGATCACGTCCCGCCGTGCGGCCTGTCGGCTTCCGTATCGCTGGCCAGCCAGCCACTCGCTTTTCAGTGAGCCGAAGAAGCGCTCCATGACGGCATTGTCCCAGCAGTTCCCTTTCCGGCTCATCGAGGCCTGGAACCCGTGCCGATCCAGCGTGGATCGATAGTCATGCGACGCGTACTGGCTGCCGCGGTCGCTGTGATGTATCAGTCCTTCCTCGGGCTGCCGGCGTCCCACGGCCATCTCCAGGGCGTCCAGGACCAACTGCGTGCGCATGTGCCCCGCCATTGCCCAGCCCACCAGCTGCCGGTCGTAGAGGTCGAGCACCGCCGCCAGATAGAGCCACCCTTCCAGCGTCCAGATCGCGGTGATATCGGCCACCCAGGCCCGGTTCGGTTCAGCCACCATGAATTGGCGGTTCAACAAGTTAGGCGCCACCGGTAGGCTATGCTCACTGTCGGTTGTATGACGCCAGCGGCGCCGCTGCCGTGCCTCTACACCCGCCTCCCGCATCAGGCTGCGAGCCTGGTAACGGCCGACATCGTGGCCTCGGCGTCGCAGTTCTCTGGCCATGCGGCGGCTGCCATAGCTGCCACGCTTCTGGAGATGAATCTCTCTGACTTCGTGGTACAGGGCCTGGCGCGCCTCATCAGGGCCACGTCGTCGCCAGTCATAGAAACCACTCCGGCTGACCTGCATAACCCGACACAGCACGGCCACGGGATAGGTGGCCTTCTCCGACTCGATGAACTGGTATCTCAGCTCGACTCTTTGGCGAAGAAGGCTGCCGCCTTTTTTAAAATATCCTTTTCAATCTGAAGCTTACGAACTTCTTCGCGGAGCTTCTTGATCTCGGCATCGCGATCGTCCTCCTGCCGTCCCGGGATGCCGGAGACCTGCTGACGGTGCTTGCGGCACCAGCGGTCCAGCACGCTGCGCTCCACGCCCAGGCGCCGGGCGGCCTCGGATACGGAATACCCCTGATCGATCACCAGGCTCACCGCATCCGCCTTGAATTCATCGGAAAACCGACGTCGAGTCTTCTTGGTCATGAACACCTCCATGGCCTCCATTATGAGGCTTATCGGGGTGTCCGCTCCAATTGGACCACTTCATCCATTGCCTGGATAGGTTTAGTGAGCTTGTGGATCGATAGACAATGTCCCTTATTGGCGGCTAGTACCAAACGCTCGTACACCTAGCCCGTACTGCTTTGTATTCGTTTTACAGAGATAAGAGGCACGTGTGAAAGCCTGCTCAAAGCTAGTTAGGTCACCTCGGTCGATCCAGTAGTAAGGGTTATCAGGGACGTGTACCCATGGCTCTTGAGGGTTCCAAGTGATTCCCAGCGCGCTGTACCAAGCACGTGACACCCGGCTGATAAGGTTCTCGTTTTGAGAGCCTGCCTTACCTGGCATGTGATACGCGTCACGATTCAGTAGGAAGAAGAAGTGATAGTGCGGCTTGCCGTTAAGGCCAACCTCCCGGCACCATACGTAGCGCACCTTAGTGTCAGGCACCCAGCCAGCTTGGCGTTTACTCTCACGATCATGTTTGATAATCGCTTTAAAGGAAGCGATGAACCTTGCGATAAGGCCTTTGTGATCCTCCGGCCTCATCCGGTCGCTTATCGTTGTGGGAATGACAGGATCGACCCTGAAGGCTAGCACGCGAGGGTAGTCAGCGAGAGCCTTGTGCATTGTAATGTAAAGGGCCTGAAGGTATTCATCGGCCATTGGGAGATGTTTCACTTGGAGAGCAAGCCCGTTGAAGGTAGGAGCAGCGTTCAAGCACAAATTAGCGTTTGATGGGTGTCGTTGAAGCATTTTAATTACCTCGATAGTGAGATCGACCCATGCCTTCGGAGGCATGAGCATGTATGTCAGGCACGACGAAGCCTCCAGCGGAGGCTGGATTCATTGAGACGGATACGTGTGGATGGCTACCTTTACGCTCGCTACTCAGGGACGGGGCTTGATGCCCCTCCCATTACCCTTTGATTTAAATATTTGATTTAACTAATAATAATTAAACAAGGTTCTTGGGAATGGGTAGTGACCGATAGGTACTGATGGTTGCTGGTGGGAGTGAGTCGCCGTCAGCGAATAATCACTCTTCAATTAAATGAGGAAAGATTGAGTTACTTCAGCACTGCTTCATTCCTGCGCTCGATGCTTTCGCAGATCCAGGCTTCCACTTCACGCTCGACCCAGGCAACAGCCCGAGTGCCCAGCTTGATGGGCTGAGGGAACTGCCCAAGGCTGATGTACTTGTAGACCGTCGATCTAGCCAGCCCAGTACGATCCATGACGTCTTTGATGCGGATTAATCGATTGCTCATGACGAACTCCTGTTATTCGTTCATGAGATGAGGCAGGTGAGTATTTTTTAATTGGAGAGTGGCTTTGGCGACTGGTGGTTATGCGTCGCTAGGCTCTTGAGCGTCAGACTCTGTGGCATCATCTGACTCATCATTGATAGCTGAAAGGCAATCCTGATGATGTGTTTGCCAATAGGTTTTTAGATCCTCGCTGACAGGGCTGCGGGATATAGTGGTCGTTGGCTCTTTACCGGCATCTTCGGAACGCAGGCCATAGCTACGTAGTTGAAACGCGGGTAAGGTCGAGCCGTTAGGTGAATTGGGAAAAACAGGCACAAGCATGTAGGTCATTGCTTCGTCGTCTCCGTGTCCATTACGGATGATGTCACGCTGAAGCTGTTTGGCTAGGTGATGTGACAGGGCATAAAACAGTAGCGCCAAGGGGTGATAAGAGAATTGTTCTGTTATTGGTTCTACTGTGGGAGGCTTATCGTCCAAGGCCTTTGTATAGTTGTCTGCTTTTTCAGACGCCCATTCTGACTCCTGCTCAGGTTTCGTTTCGATCACATATTCAGGCGTTATGCCTAAACGACGAGCAGTCGCCACTATAACGTCATGTTGTGGCTGTTCAGGCCCGGAACAACCTTCTTTCAATTCATTCCAGGAGGAAGTTAGCAGATGACAAGTATCGATATGAACACTGGTAAGTAACCAGTTTGCATCCTCCACATCGTAGCGCTTAAGCAGTTCTTCAACGCCACCTTCTAGATAACGTGTGCTTGGCAGCATTGATAGCGCCAGGTCAAAAACCATTTTGATTTCGTTGTATCTCTCTTGATATTTTTTAGCCTCGCGATAAGGATCATGCTCTCGTTTTGATTCATCCTTAGTATCGTCTGACACGGTACTATCAGAACCCTTGTTGGCATTGTACTCCTTCAACAATGCTTCGATTTGCAAGCTGCATACCCCTGCAGTCATCACTGCATCCACTATTCCACCGACTAACTCCGTTCTTTTTATTTCACCTTTTGTTGATTCCGTTACCTCGGGTTTGGTGCTTGAAGGCGGCGACACAATTGTAATGGGCGTTCTTGTGTGTTTTCCAAATGAGGGGTGGGCTAAATCAAGCAGATAAATAGAGGTTTTGCGTTTTTTAGCTTGGTGTGAGTATCGCCCTGGCTCATGGTGAGCAACGATACCTAAATCAACCAATTTCTTCAGTTGCCTATCTATGCGGGAGCGTGACATCCCAGTGAGGTGACGTATTGTTGATATTCCAAGGCTGGTTATTACACCTGGCGTATCAGCATGAGCTAGCAACACCATTAATAGCCACCGGTTAGGCAAGGTCAACCTTGAACGGCGGCGACGTCCATCTCTTACCAGATCCTTATTTTTATTTTCAGCAGATAGTAGGGTCGTTTTGGTAAGTGTGGCTATTTCTTCTACGTGGTGCGTAGAAGACAACGGATACTTCTGTAGTTCTTTCACAAACTTTGCTGATAAACGATAACGTACCGCTGGCCGACCTGGTCCTTTAACAGGTAGCCGCTCAATCTCAATAAACTGGTTTTGCCTTTCTCCGTGTTTTTTTATGAGACAACCCCAGGCTCGACGGCCTTGCGCATACGTCATGCCTAGGCTCATGAAGAGATCCTTCAAAGTGCCATCAAAGCTCTGGTCAGCGCCTATCACAGACGCCCACTGCATCAGTAGCCATCGTTCTTCGGGCGTTAGGCGAGCGTTCTTGTAGGTCAGAATGGATGTGTGCATAGCATGCAGCTTACGGCATTCTACAAAAAATAAAAATCCGATTTCACGGACTTTTAACAATTCACTTTTTTACGTTGTTCTATTACATTGTAATTAACCATTGAAACCGTACATTGCATGTGTACAATGTATTTGACATGTGACAGCCGACTCAAAAAAAATTAGATATATCTAATTCACTAGTGGAAATTGTTCATGACTCAACCTTTCGATTGGATCGTAACTCGTGATCCTGCTCAGCTGGAGTGGATAGCTAGTTACTTGGCGCGTAAGATTTTCAAAGGTTCTACGGCGTTCATTTCGGTAAAACCGCCTGCTGAGTACGGTTATGTTGAGATGGCTAAAAGCTTGAAGAAGCTTCCTGATGAAGCTGAATATCGAGAAGCCAGCAGGCAAATGAAAGGAGCCTGGAATACGTACCAATACCGTAAGAAGAATGGCAACCCAGTCTCTCTTCAAATCCCAGAGAAAAAAATAAAGCAACTAAAGCTTTTAGCGAAAAAGCGTAAACAGTCTCAAGCACAAACACTCAGCGACCTTATTAACGAGGCGCTGGGAAAAAAGAATTTTATAGCTAAAGAAACCAGCAATTTAAGCGATTCGTTTTTAGATGTAGCACAACAATATATACATCAAAGTGACGTGGATAGTTTGATCGATGAGTTGATGAACGAAATAAATCACCGCTGTTACCTTGAAGTACTGAAGAATGCAGGAGATCCAGTTAAAGACTTCAGTGTACGCGCTATTTATTTTCACTCAGTCAGAGAGCGTATTACAGAGCTGGCAACTAAAATCTCTATCATGCAGTCTCGTGACGGATCCGTAAACTCTACGATACTTGAAAAAGCCTTAGAAAAAAGTAGTAGACATGGATTCAATCATTATTAAAAATTTTAAGTTGGCAAGCTGAAATCCAGCAATAGCGTTACAATCAACACTCACATCAAACTAAAAATAAAGTTTTTCTACTTAGTATGATTTAACAGAGCACACCCAGCATTAGCAGCGCAGGGTGTGCAGGAACTTGGTAACATTACAGAATTAAATAAATTTGCTACTTTTATCAAAGCACGCTTTCGTTCCTCATAATAATCATACCGATCATAGACGCCTTCAACGCCTTTCAGCTTGTGATTCAAGCAACGCTCAGCCACATGGCTAGGTACGCCGGTCTCAGCCAACAGACTGCGGCAAGTGCGCCTAAGGTCATGCACCGTAAACTCGGGTAAATCACCCATTCTATTTTCAGGTTGCTGCTTCTTGCCTGGTTCTTTACCAAATAGCTTAGCAATGGCGCGATTGAGTGTATCCTTGCCCATATGGGGCTGCTTACTGCTACGACGGCTAGGAAATACGTAAGGTGAACCACAAGCACGGATGTGAAGCTCCTCTAACCACTCGACTGCCTGTGGTGGCAAAGGAATCGCCATTCCCACACCCGATTTGCTGCGCTCTCCGGGTAAGTTCCATTTTGCATTGTTCAAGTCAAATTCTGACCACGTGGCTTCAGTGAGCTCTGTTTTACGCACTCCAAGCACAACAAGCAGTGCGCATGCGAGATAGTTGTCACGCGTAAAGCTAGTGCGATTTTCTCTGAAAACCTCAAAGGCAAACCTGAGCTCCTCAACGCTAAGTGCTCTATCACGGCTTTTCTCGACCCCGCCCGCATCGTTGACGTTGAAAGCAGACGCAGGGTTATAGGTCAAAAACCCTAGCTTGATGCCATGGTTAAATAGCTGTTTTAAGTACATCAAAGCGTCATTTGCAACGGTTGGGCGACCGCTGTTAGTTACCCTTCTGATAATGGTACGCACATCCATAGGGGTAACGCTAGCCAGCGTTAGCGAACCGATGGCAGGAGCAATATCCTTTTCAAAGACGCGTTTAGGGATGTTGGGATGCTTGAGTCGCTTATCGAGCTCCTGATACCAATCGTCAAACAGATCCTGCACCGTGCTAATGGTTATTTTTTCTTCACGTACGCGCTCTACAAGAGGGTCTGTACCGCTACGAATGGCTTTCTGAGTCTCAACCACTTGCTCACGAGCTTCGAGCAAGGAGAGTTCAGAGCATTTACCCAGTGTCATACCGCGACGCTTACCTGCGAAGGTGTAGCGGCACATCCAATAGGCCGCTCCTGACTTCGGAATCATCAAGTACAAACCGTTGCCATCACCGTAGCGCCCAGGCTTGGCTTCTCTGATCAATGATTGAATTTTCTTGGCAGTAAAACTCCCCATCGCTCTTTCCTCCCCCTCCGCCACGCCTAAAACCATATATTTATTTATATTTCAGACACTTATATTAATATTGGGTAGTAAAACCTCAGAAATACGCCCAACTGGTGGATAGCATGGCATTTTACTACCCACTTTACTACCCACTTGGCGGTGGATTAAGCGGGATTTCGGTGGACGAGCATGGACAAGAATTTTATTAAAAAATATATAAAACAGTATCTTATAGAATTAAAAAAACGACCATAGGCATCACTCAATATTCTGTATCTGCTCCCGCATCTGCTCGATCAGCACCTTCAGCTCTACCGCGCAGCGGGTGGTCTCTGCCACCACGGATTTCGATGACAGCGTATTCGCTTCGCGGTTGAGCTCCTGCATCAGGAAGTCCAGGCGGCGGCCTTTGGGGCCTTTTTGGGCGAGCTGGTGGCGCACTTCGTCGATATGTGCGGTGAGGCGGTCGAGCTCTTCGTCCACGTCGGCTTTTTGGGCCACCAACACCAGTTCGGCTTCCAGGCGCTGGGGGTCGAGTTCGGTCTTGGCGACTTCTAAACGTTCCAGCAGCTGGGCCCGCTGGCGTTCCAGGATTTGCGGCAGCAGGCTGCGTACGGTGGCCACTTGCTCGCTGACGGCGTCCAGGCGGGTGGTGATCATCTCGGCCAGCTTTTCGCCTTCCCGGGCGCGGGCGTCGATCAGTTCCTTGAGCGCCTGGTCGAACAGCGCTTTGGCGGCGGCCTTGATGGCGTCCTGGTCCAGGTGCTGGGTTTCCATCACGCCGGGCTGGTTGAGCAGCGCAAGCGTGGTGGGCGGTACGGCGCTGGGCACCTGCTGCTGAATGGCCGCCAGGGCGTCGGCAATCTCTTGCAGGCGCGCGATGTTCACCGCCGGGGCCTGGGCGGTGTCGGTGCTCTCGAAACGTACGCTGCACTCCACTTTGCCACGCGCCAGGCGGGTACGCAGCGCTTCGCGCAGCAGCGGCTCCAGGTCACACAGGCTTTCGTGCAAACGAAAATGCGGCTCCAGGTAGCGCTGGTTCACCGAGCGTATCTCGACCTGCAGGGTGCCAAAAGGGGCGGCCTGCTCGGCGCGGGCGAAGGCGGTCATGCTGTGAACGTGGCGGGGGCTGGCCATGGGGGCTCCTGTGGGTCGCATTTGGGTCAGTCTACCTGATCTTGTCGGGGCGGGGTGCCTTGAATGGGCCTGGCCTGAATAGCCCCATGCCGGGTGGCATTGACGTGTACAATGGTAGGCCTTTTCAACGTAATGATGATGTGAGGTGCTATGCGTCCTGATGTAGTTCGCCCCAGCGGTCGCGAGGCCAACCAGCTGCGTGAGATTCGTTTGACCCGCGACTTCACGCGCCATGCCGAAGGCTCTGTGCTGGTGGAGTTTGGCGAGACCAAGGTGCTGTGCAACGCCAGCGTGGAAGCGGGCGTACCGCGCTGGCTGCGTGGCAAGAATCAGGGCTGGATTACGGCGGAGTACGGCATGCTGCCCCGCGCCACGCACTCCCGCAGCAACCGCGAAGCCACCCAGGGCAAGCAGGGTGGTCGCACGCTGGAGATTCAGCGGCTGATTGGCCGTAGCCTGCGCGCGGCGGTGAATTTGAAGAAGCTGGGTGAGTTCACCATTACCGTGGATTGCGATGTGATCCAGGCCGATGGCGGCACGCGCACGGCGGCCATTACCGGTGGCTGCGTGGCGCTGGTGGACGCCATTCGCTACCTGCAGCGGGAAAAGAAGATCAAGGGCGACCCCTTCAAGCAGCTGGTCAGCGCCATTTCCGTGGGCATTTACAAGGGCGTGCCGGTGTTGGACCTGGACTACCCGGAAGACAGCAAGGCCGATACCGACCTGAACGTGGTGATGACCGAAAACGCCGAGCTGATCGAGGTGCAGGGCACCGCCGAAGCGGGCGCGTTCAACCGCCAGGAACTGAACGCCATGCTGGACCTGGCCGAGAAAGCCGGTGATGAATTGCGTGAGAAGCAGCGTGAAGCGCTGGGCATTCGCGGCTAGGCGGGCCTGAAACGCAACAGGCCAGCGGTAAGCTGGCCTGTTGCCGATGCGACGCGGGAAGTAGCTAACGCTTAGAGCGCTAAATCATACTCAACGATCAGCGGTGCGAACTCGGAGAAGGTCGCATCGTAATCAATCCACGCGTCTACCACATGGCGCCGGAAGTTGGGGCCGACCAGCTGGTAGTCGATCCGCCAGCCTTCCTGCCGGTCCCGGGGTACTTCCTGGTCCAGCTTGGGCCACCAGGTGTATTCGCCAGCATCGCGATTGATCTCGCGGAAGGTGTCGATGAAACCGGTTGGGCCCAGCACCTGGTCCATCCAGGCACGCTCTTCCGGGCGGAAGCCGGAGGTGAGCTGATTGTCCGACCAGTTGGCCAGGTCGACGGTCTTGTGGGCAATGTGCCAGGTACCGCAGATGATGTATTCGCGGCGCTTGCGCGACATCTTCGTCAGGTACTCCTGGTACTGCTCCATGAACACCTGCTTGGCTTTCTGGTCACTTCCGTCGGGCATCAGGAAAGTGGCAATGCTGAAACGGTCATAGTCCGCCTGCAGAAAGCGCCCTTCGTGATCGCACTGAGGAAACCCCAGGCCGTACATGATGGCCTTGGGGATTTTGCGGCAATAGAGTGCCACTCCGGCGAAACCATCCTCCTCGGCATCCAGGAAATAGCCTTCGTAGCCTTCCGGATAGAGAATATGGTCACCCAGTTCAAAACTTTTTGCCTTGATGTTCTGCACGCAGACCACGTCGGCATCCTGCTGAGCCAGCCAGTCCAGGAAGCCACGGTCGACGGCATCACGAATACCATTGACATTGATGCTGGCAATTTTCATAAATCGTCCCTTTTGCGTCGCTGCTGTATGATACCCGACGTTTAGACGTTTGGGTAAATAGACAAACCAATTCTTGCTATTTAGCCCCGTTTTATTGTTGCGTTTGACTTACATTCCTATCGACCACACCTACCGACAAGAGAACACCGCCGTGGCCACCACTCTACAACCCTACCAACGCGATTTCATTGCCTTCGCTATTGAGCAGGGCGTGCTCAAGTTTGGCGAGTTCACGCTGAAGTCGGGGCGAGTAAGCCCTTACTTTTTCAACGCGGGCCTGTTCCAGACGGGCCGAGCGCTGGCCAAGCTGGGGCGTTTCTATGCCCAGGCGATTGTCGATAGCGGCCTGCAGGCCGATGTGCTGTTCGGCCCTGCCTACAAGGGCATTCCCCTGGCGGCGGTCACCGCGGCGGCCCTGGCCGACCATCACGACCTGGATATGCCTTACTCCTTCAACCGCAAAGAGGCCAAAACCCATGGTGAAGGTGGCAGTATCGTTGGTGCACCACTGGCCGGTGATATTTTGATTATTGATGATGTCATTACTGCAGGCACCGCGATTCGCGAAGTGATGGCGTTGATTGAGCAGAGCGGTGCCCGTGCCGCTGGGGTGATCATTGCGCTTGATCGCCAAGAGCGCGGCCAGGGCGAGCAGAGCGCCATTCAGGAAGTGAAGGCCCAGTATGGCATGCCGGTGATTAGCATTGTTACCCTTGAGCAAGTGTTAGAATATCTTGAAGATCAGAATGGGCACGAAATGCTGGCACGCGCTGCGGCAATTCGTGACTATAGACGTTGCTATGGTGTGGGTGGGAAGCAGTAATATCTACCCCCCTTGGGTGAACCCAATCAATCTTGGTTTCAAGTAATAACTGCAATTTCATTACGCGGCGAGTAAATCGTCTCGCCGCCCTATAAATAACTCATTCGGTGATCGTCCACCTCTGGTCGCTCTGGGTCTGCTGTTCAGTCGATCCATAACAAACTGAACCTGCTCATCCGTCACCTTGCTTAAGTCTGTTCCCTTGGGGAAGTACTGGCGGATAAGGCCGTTGGTATTCTCATTGATCCCTCGTTCCCATGATGCATAAGGGTGGGCAAAATAAATATCCGCCTCCAGACCTTTCGCTATATCCTCGTGCCCAGAAAATTCAAGACCATTATCCAAGGTGATGGTTTTGATTCTGGCTTTGAGCGACGCCAAATGCTCAATCGCTGCAGCCGCCAGCAGGTCGGCTCTTTTGCCCGTCAGGCGAACAATGACCGTATACAGCGTCTTACGCTCAACCATCGTCAGCAGAACGCCCTTGCGACCCTTGCCGATGATCGTATCGCCTTCCCAGTCACCAATTCGGCTACGCCGGTCAACGACCGCAGGGCGCTCATCAATACTCACTCTGTTCTTGATCTTCCCTCGCCGATCATAGCTGCCATAGCGCTTGCGATAGGGCTTTGACGCTACCCGAAGATGCCTATACAAATCGCCACCGTTGGCCTTGTCTGCGTAAATCAACTGGTAAATCGTCTCGTGGTGCAGACATACGCCTGTGTGCCTTCTCAGGTAATCGGCAACCTGCTGCGGACTCAGCTCCTGACGAAGCAAGGTTTCTATCTCACCTCGCACCTCGTCCGTCACCTTCCGTGCCTTGTAGGCATCATGCCTCCTAGCGCTCGACAGCTTCTGTGCCTGCCCAGGCCGATAACCTCGAAGCCCTCTGTTACGGCGAAGCTCCCGGCTGATCGTGGACGGACTCCACTCCATTTTCTCCGCTATCGCCAATTGGCTGTGGCCTGCTTTTTTTAGAATGTAAATCTGGTATCGTTCGTTTTCGGTCAGCTGGTTGTAGCTCATCAGTGCTTTTCTCTTGGTCGGGAGGAGCGCCGACTCTACCAGCTGGCCGCCCTCTTACCAATTGCACTTATTATCCGAAACCGCGAATAAAGAGTATTGATGTTATGCACAGAAAAATCACCTTGGTGACCATCGCCCTTGCCACACTGTTTTTTGGTCAGCAGACCTATGCCCTGAGTGTAGCCGCTAGCGCTGGCAACAACAGCTATGGCGTTGAAGCCAGCCAGCGCCTGCTTCCCACACTGCGCGGCTCGATTGGCTATATGCATTCCGATGACAGTGGTCGTCATGCTGATATCTACTCAGCTTCCTTAATGTTTACACCTCCACTGCCCGTTCTCGACCTCTCTGTCGGCACTCGCTATCAGTATATGGATACGGGGTTCGGTAGTGGCGGTGGTTTTGGTCTAGCGGGATCTGCGTTTGTGCCTACGCCTATCCCACTCACTAGCATTGGGGGCTTTGGCTCTTATACGCCTGACGCTTTCACACACGGCAACCTAGAAGAAAGCTATGAATTTGGTGTCCAGGCGCGTGTCAATTTATTTAGCCAAACATACCTGCATGGTGGCTACCGTTATTTCCGCACCGAATTCGAGGGGCAAGGCAGTCAGACGCTCGATAGTGGCCCAGTGTTCGGCATCAGTGCTGGGTTTTAATTTCCATGCTCGATATCGTTCTTTATCAGCCGGAAATTGCCCCGAATACCGGCAACTTAATCCGCCTCTGTGCTAATACTGGCTTTCGTCTGCATCTCATCGAACCGCTTGGTTTTACACTTGATGACAAGCGTTTACGGCGAGCCGGGTTGGATTACCATGAGTGGGCCCAGGTTAAATGCCATGTTAGCTGGCAGGCCTTTTTAGAGGAGGCCAAGCCAACGCGGGTGTTTGCCATATCAACGCGCGGTAAAACAGGCTATCACGAACCCTCGTATACTGAGGGCGACGCACTGGTATTTGGTCCCGAAACTCGCGGCCTTCCGCAACCAATGCTGGATGCGCTACCGGCATCCCAACGTTTGCGCATTCCCATGCTACCCGATAGCCGTAGCCTTAATCTCTCAAATGCCTGTGCGGTACTGGTTTTTGAAGCGTGGCGGCAGCTCGATTTTGTCGGTGCCAGCCCGTTCGACAAGAACCTAGCATGAGCACCACCAGTATCACTCAGCGCATTAAGCGCCTTAATCCGCGCCAGCAGGAGGCGGTGCGCTATATTGATGGCCCCTGCCTGGTTCTGGCGGGCGCAGGTTCCGGTAAAACCAGCGTGATTACCACCAAAATTGCTTACCTGGTGCAAGAGTGTGGGATGAGCGCGCGCAAGATCGCTGCTGTCACCTTTACCAACAAGGCCGCCCGAGAGATGAAAGAGCGGGTGGGCCAGATGCTGAAGGGCAAGGAGGGCCACGGGCTGACGGTCTCGACCTTCCATAACCTGGGGCTCAACATCATTCGCGGCGAGCTGAAGACGCTGGGCTACAAGCCGGGGTTTTCGCTGTTCGACCCGGAAGACGCCAAGGCGCTGCTGCGGGACTTGATGAACAAGGACGCTCAGGTGGATGCCGAGCAGATCAACGCCGTTCAGGCCAAGATTTCCCAGTGGAAGAACGACCTGGTGCTGCCCGGGGATGCGCTTTCGTTCGCTGCCGATGACGACGAGCATTTCGCGGCACGGGTGTACGAAGCCTACGTTCGCCACCTGAAAGCCTACAACGCGGTGGATTTCGACGACCTGATTCTGCTGCCCGTGGTGCTCTTGCAGCGTGACCCGGAAGCACTGGCCCGCTGGCGGCGCAAAATCCACTACATGCTGGTGGATGAGTACCAGGACACCAACGTTTCCCAGTACCTGCTGGTGAAGCTGCTGATGGCCGAACGCGCCACCTTTACCGTGGTCGGCGACGACGACCAGTCGATTTACGCCTGGCGGGGCGCTCGGCCGGAAAACCTGGTCACCCTGGGGGAGGATTTCCCGCGCTTGAAGGTCATCAAGCTGGAGCAGAACTACCGCTCTACCGGCACGATACTGCGCGCCGCCAACACGCTGATTGCCAACAACCCCCACGTCTACGACAAAACCCTGTGGTCGGAGATGGGCGACGGCGCGCCGATTCGCGTGGTGGTGAACCGCCATGAGGAGGCGGAAGCCGAGCGAGTGGCCAGCGAGATGCTCACCCGGCGCATCAAGGAAAAAGCCGAGTGGCGCGATTTTGCGGTGCTTTACCGAGGCAACTTTCAGGCGCGGCTGCTGGAGCTGAAGCTGCAGCACTACCAGATTCCGTACAAGCTCTCCGGCGGCACGTCGTTTTTCTCGCGTAACGAGATCAAGGACGCCATGGCGTACCTGCGGCTTTTGATCAACCCCGCCGATGACAACGCCTTTTTGCGCATCGTCAACGTGCCCCGGCGTGAAATTGGCCCCGGCACGCTGGAAAAGCTCGCCAACTACGCCACCGAGCGCTCCATTTCGCTGTTTTCCGCCTGCCACGAGCTGGGCCTGGAGCAAACGCTGCCCACCCGCGCCGTGGAGCGGCTGTCGCGTTTTACGCACTTCATCGATGGTGTACGCAAACGGATGGACCAGGGCGATGCCATTGCCGCGATACGCGACATGCTGCGGGATATGGATTACGAGGCATGGCTGTACCAGAACGCCAGCGCCCCGACCATTGCCGAGCGCCGCATGGCCAACGTATGGATCCTCATCGACCAGTTGGAAAAGTCGCTGAACCGCGACCCGGAAGAGAGTACCGCCAGCACCGAGACGGAAACCGACAGCGTCGAGGCCGCTATCTCGCGACTGGTGTTGCGCGACATCCTGGAGCAGCAGGCCGAAGAGGATGATTCGGATCGCGTGCAGCTGCTCACCATGCACGCCTCCAAGGGGCTGGAGTTTCCCCACGTTTACCTGATGGGCTGGGAAGAGGATCTGCTGCCCCACCGTAACGCCATCGAGATGGGCACCGTGGAGGAGGAGCGCCGCCTGGCCTACGTGGGCATTACCCGCGCCCGGCGGACGCTGACGCTGACCCTGGCGCGCCAGCGCAAGGCGTATGGCGAACTGATGGACTGCCAGCCTAGCCGCTTTCTGGATGAGCTGCCCGCCGACGACCTGGAGTGGGAGGGCCGCGCCGACAAGGAAGACCCCGACAAGAAGCAGGCTCGGGGCAAGGATGCCATTGCGGGGCTGCGTTCCTTGCTGGGCTGAGGACGTTTGATAGGAAGGCGGTTTTTCAAGGCAAAAAAATATCCACAGGGGGTAGGGAGAACCCGCCTGTGGATAGTTTGGAGCATCCGCTAACGAAGGATTACTCGGCTTCGGCGACCATGTAGTCGACGATGGCCATGATCTCTTCATCGGAAGCGCTGCTGCCACCGCGCGGCGGCATCACGCCCAGGCCGTTGAACACGCTGGCGTAGAGCTCATCCATTCCTTTGTCGATTCGCGCTGCCCAGGCGTCCGCATCGCCCAGCACCGGTGCACCCGCCACACCAGCGGCGTGACAAGCGACACAGCCTGCGCTGGAGTAAAGCGCGGCGCCATCCAGATCGCTACCGCCATTGGCGGCTTCTTCTGTGCTGGCCACGGCTTCGTCTTCGCTGGTGGCTTCTTCAGCCGCGGCGACTTCCTCGCTGGCACCTTCGTCTTCGGCAGCCGCTTCTTCACCGCCGCCCAGCTCAGGCACGTCCATCACCGGCTCGACCAAATAGGCCGTGGCGGCTTCCATTTCGGCATCCGACAGGTTGGGGTTGCCGCCGCGGGCAGGCATCGCGCCAATGCCGTTGATCGAGTGCTCGAGCAGCGTGGCAAAGCCCTGCTCGGTACGCTCGGCCCAGGCGCTTTCATCACCACGTACCGGTGCACCGGCAGCGCCCGTCTCGTGACACGCCATGCAAACGCGGTTGTAAATGCCCGCGCCGTCGACCTCGTCACCACCACCACCGCTAGCCGCTGCCGGTGCCGATGCGGTACCACAGTCCTGGCCTTGGAGGCAGAGCTGGCCTACTGGTGCCAGGCGCTCAGCCATTGCGTCACGTGCGGCGTCGTCCAGAGCATAAGCACCCGATGTGCCTGCCATGACGCCGAGGGCCGCCAGCCCGCTCATGATCAGCTTAGATTTCACTCTCACCACCTCTTTGAGTTTTATATAAAACGTTGTGCTTAAGAATCGTGCTTGAAGCTCGAGCTCAGGAACCGTGCTCAGGAACCGGACGCTTGAAGATGTAGCACTGAACCCCTGCGCACCAGCGCCACTACGCACTCTGCCGCCGAAACGCCAAGACATGCCTCTTGGAGTTAGTATACCGAGAACACAAAGGGTAGGAAAATGCTACTAAGCGCGGCAGTTCAACTCGGTGGCGGGCAAGACACACCAGCCCAGCAGTTGATGCTCACCCGCAGGCAGCATCCCTGCCTGCCGATAGGCTCGCTGCGCGGGCAGGTTGTCACGGTCTACCGTCAGCGCCAGCTGGCTTGCGCCCGCCTGGGCCACCATGGCCTGCGCTTGCTGCACCAGTGCCTTGCCCTTGGCCGCGCCAGCCAGGCACCAGTCCCATCAACTGAACGCTCCAGTGCTCGCGGCCTGGGCTGGCATCCAGCAGCAGCAGGCCCGCATGGCGGCCCTGCTCCCCCTGCAGGTAATACCAGTGTTCGGAAGCGCTCGATGCTTGGTGATAAAAGCCTTCCAGCAGAGCCTGCGCAGGCAATACATCGCGCAAGGCAGGGCAATCCAGCGAGCCCTCCCCCACCTGCTCGACCAGTACCTGCTGCTGAGCGGGCGTCAGCTCATCAAACGGCCGTAGCGGTGGCAGCCCCCGCACGTGAGAAACCGGCCGACAGTGCCAAACCAGGTGATCGAGGGTGGCCAACCGCTGCATGCCCAGGTTCAGCAATGGTGCTTCCCAGCTCGCCATGGTCTCATCCAGGGCAACGTGACACAGCATCAGCCCTTGGGTCGCCACCCAACGGTGCAGTTGACTTAGCAGGGGCTCGACAAATTGGTTATTCTGCTTGGGCAACCATAGCTGCGCGATGCGGTTTTCCTGGCACTCTACCCAGGCGGCAGCGCAGACTCGCCCTGCCTGGCAAGCCACCCACAAGCCCGACCAACCCTCGGGCCGTGTGCTGGCCTTGACCAGCGCCTGCTGTAGCGCAGCCTGCTGGGCAGGATGGTGGACAGCAGCCAACTGCAGCAGCGCCTCGCGCCGTTGCTGCGCCGGGCAGACCATGATCGACGTTGCCGGGTGGGTCGAGAACATGCCAGATAGCCTTGTCGCCAGCAGGCGCAACACAACAAGAGGAGTGGCCCGTCAGTATGCGAATTTTATTGGTGGAAGATGACCCTAGCCTGGCATCGGGCATTCGCATGGCGCTAAAGCCCGAGCATTACACGGTCGATCATCTGACCGATGGTGACACGGCCCTGATCGCACTGCAAAACGAACCGTTCGATGCCGCGATTCTGGACCTGGGCCTGCCCACCATGGACGGCATCGAGCTGCTGCAAACTCTGCGCCGCCAGGGGCATCAGGTGCCTATTCTGGTGCTGACGGCCCGCGACGCCGTCGAGAGCCGCATTGCCGGGCTGGACGCGGGTGCCGACGACTACTTGACCAAACCCTTCGAAGTGGATGAGCTGAAAGCGCGCCTACGGGCCTTGCTACGCCGCAGCCAGGGCCAGCCCAACGGCCTGCTCTCCTGCCGGGGGATCAGTTTGAACCCTCAAACCCTCACCGTGCACTACCAGCAGCAGACCATTCCCCTGTCGCGTCGCGAGCTGGCGCTGCTGCAGGAGTTCATGAGCCACCCGGGGCGCGTCTTCACCCGTGATACGTTGGCCCGGCTGGTATACGGCTGGGAAGAGGACGTGGAAAGCAATGCCATCGAGGTCCATATCCATCACCTGCGGCGCAAGCTGTTTGCGGATGCCATCCGCACCGTGCGGGGCATTGGTTATGTGATGGAAAAAACGGGCAAGGAGAGCTGATGCGCTCCATTCGTCGCCGCACGCTAGGGCTCGTGCTGCTGGTATTCGGCGTGAGCATGTTCATCATCGGCTTCATCAGCTATCGCTTTGCGGCACAGGAAATCGAAGAGTTGCACGACCGCAGCCTAGCGCAAAACGCCCGTTTGCTGGAGGGCCTGCTACAAGCCCCCTTGCCCACTCAGGACCGCACGCTGCTACTGCAAAGCCTGGAGAACGCCTTACTGCAGCCCGGTGCCACAGAACCACCGGATCTGAGCGATGGCTATACCCACCAGCTAGCGTTTCAGCTGTGGGAAGGCAACCAGCTGCTGCTGCGTTCCGATAACGCCCCGACGACCCCGCTGGTAAGCCAGCCGGTCGGGTATTCGACCGCCATCCTGGGAGAGCAAACCTGGCGGGTCTACGTACTTTCGCTGGCAGATGCCAACAAACGGGTCATCGTCAGCGAACGCCAGGATGTGCGCGCGGCGCTGACCCGCGAAGTGGCGCTGCGCACGCTACTACCCGACCTGATTGGCCTGCCTCTGCTCACCCTGCTGCTGTGGTGGTCGATTGGCTGGGGGCTGGCACCGCTGTCACGCATGGCGGAACAGATCCGCAGCCGCGACCCTAACAACCTCCAGCCGCTGTCGTTGCAGCGCCTTCCTCAGGAGCTGGATACCATTGCCGGGGCACTCAACCGTTTGCTGGCGCGTTTACAGCAGATGCGTATTCGCGAAAAGCGCTTCATCGCCGATGCGACCCATGAGCTGCGTACGCCGCTGGCGATTCTCGATCTGCACGCTCAAAACGCGCTGACCGCCGATAACCGCGCGGATCGTGAAGAGTCGCTGCACCATTTGCGCAGCGGCGTGGCCCGTTCGACGCGGCTGGTGGCCCAACTATTGACCCTGGCAAGGCTGGACCCCGAAGAGGAGCCGCTACCCGAAATCCGCCATGCCGACGTGCGGCAAGAGACCCAGGAGACTCTGGCGAAACTCCTGCCGCTGGCCACGGAGCGCCGCCAGCAGCTGCATATGGAAGTCGAAGAGCAGCAGAGCTGGCTCATGGAAGAGGAGCCCGGGGCCATCGAGACCCTGGTACAGAACCTGGTGGGCAACGCCTTTCAACACTCGCCACCCAGTGGGGCTGTGACGGTGCACCTGAGCGCGTCCCATCACCACATCACGCTAATGGTCGATGACCAGGGCAAGGGGATTCCGCCCAGCGAGCGCAGCCGAGTCGTGGAGCGCTTTCAGCGTGCAGGGCCTGGGGCGGGCGCTGGGCTGGGCTTATCGATCGTCGAACGCATCGTGAAACGCCATGGAGGCACCCTGTTACTGGAGGAGGCACCCAGTGGAGGCCTGCGGGTACGCGCCACGTTGGCGAGAGATGCGTTGACCCAGCGCCAGGCAAAAGAATGAGAAAAAATGTAACAGATTCTGGCTGTTAAGATTTCGATAAGAATTCCGTGCAACTGTGAAGGTACAGAGCAGGCAATCAGTCAATGACCTGTTATTCACCCCACGGAGGTACCCCCGATGAATTCACTGCTGAAATCTCACAAAGCCCTTATCCAATTTGGCACTACCCCGCTGCTGACTACCCCGGCCGCCAAGACGTTGACGCCGGATAGCCCAGCGCTGTCGGTTCTGACCGATTTCACCAAGGTGGTGCCGCAATCTGTCGCTGGCGATACCCCCATCGATGAAGCCCATCAGAAGATGCGCCACGGCGGTGTTCGCCTGCTGTTCGTGATGGACAAGCAGAATCACTGCGTCGGCGTGCTGTCGGCCAAGGAAGTAATTGGCTCACGGCGCATCAATATCGCCATGCAGCAGCGCAACCTGGAACGCTCCGACGTCACCGCCGACATGATCATGACGCCCTGGGAAAAACTCAGCGCCATGCCAATAGAGCAGCTGAAAGCGCTCACTATCGAGGATCTGGTGCGGTCCATGGAAACGTTTGCCGAGCAACACCTGCTGATTACCGAGCAGACGGCCAATCATGAACTCAGCGTGCGAGGAATCGTATCGGCCACGGACATTCAAGCCGTCATGGGCAAGCAGGCCAAAGGGAAAGCGGATGCCACGGTCGTGCCCATGGCCCGCAGCTTCGCCGACATTTGCCAAGTGGTCACCGGCCACGACTTATAAGTTTCCACTCGCTTACTAATAAAAACGCCCCTTATCAAAAAGATCAGGGGCGTTTTTATTTACCTGCCCAGCGGCCAGCGCTGGGCAAACGATCGGTTTCAAAACAAGCTGGCGTTGATCATCAGGTGCGCCGCAATACTGGCCGCATAGCCCAGTAAGATGGCGGGTACCCAACGCAAGTGCACGGCAAAGGTGTAAATGCCCCGTGCCTGGCCCATCAGCGCCACCCCAGCGGCCGACCCCATGGAAAGCAGGCTACCGCCCACCCCCGCCGTCAGGGTAATCAGCAGCCAGTTGCCTTCGCTCATGTCGGGCGCCATGGAGAGCACGGCAAACATCACGGGGATGTTGTCCACCACGGCGGAAATCAGGCCCAGCACCACGTTGGCCCAGACCGGGTTCCAGCCGCCGTACAGGGTTTCAGACAGCAGGCTGAGATAGCCCATGAAGCCCAGGCCACCGACACACATGACGACCCCGTAGAAGAACAGCAGCGTGTCCCACTCGGAGCGCGCAATCCGGCTGAAGATATCGAACGGCACCACGCTGCCCAGTTGCTCCAGCTTTTGCCAATCGCCACGGCGAGAGTAGCGCTCGCGCTTGCGCTCCAGCGAGCGAGGCAGGCTGCGACGCAGGTAGTAGCCAAAGAACTGCAGCAGGCCCAGGCCAAACATCATACCCATGGCAGGGGGGAGATACAGGATCGAATGGCACAGTACCGAAATGGCCACGGTCACCAGGAACAGCAAGATGATGCGCTTCGCGCCGCGCTTCATCCAGACGTTCTCGGTCAAGGCAGCGGGCTGACGGTTGACGAGGAAGAAGTTCATGATCAGCGCAGGCACCATGAAATTGACGATGGCGGGCAACAGCAGCACGAAGAAGCCTTCGAACGGCACTTGCCCGGCTTGCCATACCATCAGCGTGGTAATGTCGCCAAACGGGCTGAAGGCGCCCCCTGCGTTGGAAGCAACCACCACGTTGACACAGCACAGGCTGATGAACTTGTTGTCTCCCTCAGCCACCTTCAAGACGACGGCACACATCAACATGGCCGTGGTCATGTTGTTGGCAATCGCGGAGATGGCAAACGCAAGACAGCCGGTAATCCAGAACAGGCTTCGGTAGCTGAACCCCTTGCGCACCAGCCAGGCACGCAGCGAATCGAAGATACGCCGCTCTTCCATGGCGTTGATGTAGGTCATCGCCACCAGCAGGAACAGCAGCAGCTCGGTGTACTCCAGCAGCGTATCCTTGAAGGCTTCTTCTGCTTCATGAGGCATGCCGGCCTGCACGTACACCCAAGCCACCATGGCCCAGATCAGTCCCGCCGCCACCAACACCGGCTTGGACTTGCGCATGTGGATAATTTCTTCGCTCATGACCAGTGCATAAGCAAGAATGAAAATGATAACGGCGGCAATACCGGCCATCGAGGTGGTCAGGTCTAGCGGGCCAGCAGCAGCAAACACAAAGGAAGGAAAGAGGGTCAAGCAGAGGGCGGTCAACAACCGAGCAGCGCGGCGGGAGGCGTGCCGTGCTACAAGGGCGTCTGGTGGTTTCATGGCAGTGTGGTCCTGGCAGGATAAGAGAGTACCGCCACGATGATAAGCACACTAACTATGTGCTGCAACGCAGCGATCGCGCATAAGATGCGGCCATTCGCCGCATCCTGTAAAGCATTTTATGCGTTCAACTGCTATGGGATGCCAAGTCCGTGTGATTAGCCATCTGTTTGATCAATAATTCAGGTTCCTTGCTCTGTTACTCGCCACCGATCGTGCAGAGAGTCAGGTCGTTATCCATGTAGGGGTTCTCCACAAGGCTCAATACCCTGCTCCCGCAACCACTGAATACCTTTTTCTGTGGTTTGATATGCCTGATCCGGATGATTCACCACTTCAGCGAAGAGGTAAGACAGCATTTTTTCATGCTCACGCATAACGTTCAGATGAGTACTCTTGAGCGACTTGACTGAGCGCCCGCCTAGCAGGCTGGCCAGTTGTTCTGCTTTATAGGGACGTAGTGCACACAACCATAGGATCACCGGCCAAAGTTTATCCTTACGTGTTTTGGGTGTGAGCTCCTCTATCCGAAGAGCCAAAGCGTCAG
The DNA here is from genome assembly GCF_002810305.1 of Halomonas sp. 141. NCBI lineage: Bacteria > Pseudomonadati > Pseudomonadota > Gammaproteobacteria > Oceanospirillales > Halomonadaceae > Halomonas > Halomonas sp. 141. Next base: position 85,018 of record NZ_PINZ01000007.1, on the reverse strand, counting down.
GCAGGTCACCCGCATTCACACTGAGGTCACCCTTATTTGCACCGAGGTCACCCGTATTTCTCCCAAGTCACCCGTATTTACTGCCTCTTGGCTGTGGAATAAAGGTAATTCACCCAAGTCACATGACCAGTCGGCCAGCTGATCTTCAACCAATCAAATAGCTGATGCAACAGAGAGCGCATGTTACGAGTACCCGAGCCTTTGGTTTCAGCAAAGTTCAGATCGTACAGCCCTGCAGCCAATACCGGGTTGCGTAATTTGGACCCCATTTCGCCAAGCATGGTCTCCGGCTTCAACAAGCAGCCTGCATTACGAATGGGCTAGCTGGATATCCGGGTTGTAGATGCCGACATCACGGATGGTTTTCAGGAGATGGTCCAGAATTCTCATGTTTCATCTCCCGTGTTATCGAGAATAAGTCCGAATTTCTTGGCCCCCTTGTCGTTGATGACCGCAACAGAGGTTGGGCCAAAAGACCATGTTTTAATTGACGTTTTCAACGACATTTCAATGGCATCTTTAAGTGGTTGCAGCCATTCATCTCGATGCCCATTAATCACCAAAACCAGTTTCACTTCCTGACCACACCAATCCACTTCACGAAATCTGGTCGGTATAGACTCCTCTACTATGCCATGTCGCCCCAAACAGGCAGCAAGGGTTAACGAAAAGGCATTGATCAGCTTGTCGCGTATTTCAGCAACGAACTCGTCAAAATTTGGTTTGGTTTCGGGCCTTGGACTGCTCGATTTAGCTTCTACAACCCAAAGTACTGGCACTCCCTTGCGACTGTTTTTGAGCAGAAGAAACTCCGCCATTTGCACATGGTTTTGTATTCGTCGATAAAGATCACTTTTCTCAATATAGAAGCAGTACCCTTCAGGAAAGGGACCAAACGTCATTCCAGATTCCTGGATCGCCTGATTTGTCATGCCAGAACCAGCTCCACTTCTTCCTGATAAAGCCGGATAGACTCTTCTATGATTTTATTATCAGGCATCCCCTCTTGCAGGTTGTTGCATGTCCACTCTCCGTTTTCCTCAGAAATCACCGGAACTGATATGCCCTTCTCCTGCGCGATTAGAAAAAGCTTCTTGATGACAAAGTAAGAGTGGCTAGCCATGAAAAACTGAATCCCACGCTCAGATAGCAGAGCGATGATATCCAATAACTGAGAAATGGCCTTCGGATGCAGCGCAGACTCCGGTTCGTCAATAAAAATGACCGAACTGGTATCCAAGTAACGGTTACCGAGAAGCGTGTCCAGAATTGCAATTTTCTTGATACCTTCCGCTGTCATACCAATAGGGAACTTCTGGTTCCCTTTTTTGAAAGTCCACTTGTTAGAGGCATCATCAAGCTCGATCTTCCCTCCAAGCATCGACTCAAGGTCCTGCCTGGATTTCGAGAATTCTCGGTAGTTGTTGCCCCTGGTGGTGGAATTTCTCAACGCCCGAGCAAGATCCAGATAGGTATTGTCGAAACCAAAGGCCTTATCCTGCTCACGGGATTTGAGAATGATGTGATGTATCGACAACACTTCCTTGGCTGGAAGGAATATGGAATTACTGCTCCTGGACGGAACATGATTTTCCAACGACGAAATCTGCTTGGTCGTATCCTTGCCAAAGTTATAGATGAAGCTCCGGTTATCAAATGTCATCGAATAGTGCAGAGGCCTTTCTGCACCTTTGGCCACCAGATCACCAATCTTGTCTGGCTGAAAGGTCCAATAAAGATTTTCAGCCAGTATCTCGGCCGCCGTCCGCTGGTCATCCCCACGCTGATAGTCTTCCAGCGTACGCATGGCACTGTAGAGTGCTTTCAGCAGAAATGTCTTACCGGTGCCATTACCACCAATGACCAGATTGATCGGCCCCAAGGACGACCACTTCAAAGATCCAAGAGGGCCAAAATTAACGAGCTCTACCTTACTCAGCATGACTGCTCTCCTTGGCCGACTTTATTTGTATCCCACACCTGATACCACACCATGAAGCACCGATCATTCCACCGTCACGCTTTTCGCCAGGTTACGTGGCTGGTCCACATCGGTGCCTTTCAATACGGCCACGTGGTAGCTCAGCAGCTGTAGCGGCAGGGTATATAGCAGCGGCGCCAGTGCCTCGTGCACCTCCGGTAATTCCAGCACGCGGATGTCGTCCTGAGCGCTAATGCCTACCTTGCGATCAGCGAATACGAACAGCTGGCCGCCGCGAGCGCGCACTTCTTGCAGGTTGGACTTCAGCTTCTCCAGCAGGTCATCGTTCGGGGCCACCGAAATCACCGGCATTTCACTATCCACCAGCGCCAGCGGGCCGTGCTTCAGCTCGCCCGCAGGATAGGCTTCCGCGTGAATGTAGGAGATCTCCTTGAGCTTCAGGGCGCCTTCCAGGGCAATCGGGTAGTGAGCGCCACGCCCCAAAAACAGCGCATGGTGCTTTTCGGCAAACGCCTGGGAGAGCGCTTCGATCTGCGCATCGAGGCCTAGCACCTGCTGGCAGAGCGATGGCAGGGCCTGAAGACCCGCCAGAATCTCCGGCTGCTCCGGCTGGCCTTTCGCTTTACTGACGGAGAGCGTCAGTAGCAGCAGTGCGATCAATTGCGTCGTAAACGCTTTGGTGGAGGCCACGCCGATTTCAGGGCCTGCACGGGTCATCAGCGACATATCCGACTCGCGCACCAGCGAACTGCCGGGCACGTTGCAGATCGCCAACGTACCGACATAGCCAAGGGTTTTGGCAAACCGTAGCGCTGCCAGCGTATCGGCGGTTTCCCCAGACTGAGAGAGGGTGACGAATAGCGTACCTTCCGGCACGACCGGGTGGCGGTAACGATACTCGGAGGCCACTTCGACCTGCACCGGCACGCCAGCATAGCGCTCCAGCCAGTAGCGGGCCACCAGGCCCGCATGGTAGCTGGTGCCACAGGCGATGATATGCACCTGGCGGGTTTTCTGGAACAGCGCCTGGGCGTCTGGCCCGAAGCTCTCGACCAGCACACTGTTGGCACTCATGCGCCCTTCCAGCGCTGCCTCGATGACCCTGGGCTGCTCGAAGATTTCCTTGAGCATGTAGTGGCGATACTCTCCCTTGCTGGCGGCGCCATCGCCATGCTCGAAGGTATGCACCGGGCGCTCGACAACGTTCCCCTGTCGGTCGACGATACGGATGGCACCGTGTTCACGCAGCTCGACCAGATCGCCCTCTTCCAGATAGATGAAGCGGTCGGTGACCTGTAACAGCGCCAGCGGGTCAGAGGCCAGGAAGGCCTCATCGATCCCCACGCCCACCACCAGCGGGCTGCCCTGGCGCGCGCCCACCACCACGTTGGGCTCGTGCGTGCTCATCACGCCCAGCGCGTAGGCGCCCCCCAGCCCACTGACGATCTCTTGGGTCGCCTCGAACAGTGTCTTGCCGGTCGCCAGTTTGTCGGCCAGCAAGTGAGCAATCACTTCGGTATCGGTGTCGGAAGTGAAGGTATAACCGCTGCCCTGCAGCGCCTCTTTGATCTGCTCGTAGTTCTCGATGATGCCGTTATGTACCACGGCGACATTGTCACTGCTGTGGTGGGGATGGGCATTGGCCTCGGAGGGCTTGCCATGGGTGGCCCAGCGAGTATGGGCGATACCGCAATGCCCCGGCAGTGCCTCGCTGGCCAGGCGCTCTTCCAAGGCCGCCACCTTGCCCAGGGCCCGGTGGCGGGTCAATGATCCGCTGCTGAGTAACGTCATGCCTGCCGAGTCATAACCACGATACTCCAGGCGCTTGAGCCCTTCCAGCAATATTCCCTGCACATTGCGCTGTGCCACGGCTGCGACGATACCGCACATACTCCACTCTCCTGGAGGCGCCAAGCGCCTGTGTCACCGATAGTTAGTTTGCTTTTTTGGTGGGGCCCGGCCAGTCGGCCTTTTCCAACTGGCGGCTGCGAGTGACCGCCAAGGTATGTTCTGCCACGTCCTTGGCGATGGTGGAGCCCGCGCCCACGGTGGCTCCCTGACCAATCGAAACAGGCGCGACCAGCGCGCTGTTGGAGCCAATGAACGCATGGTCGCCAATCTGCGTGCGATGCTTGTTGGCGCCATCGTAGTTGCAGGTAATGGTGCCTGCCCCAACGTTCACCTCGCGCCCCAGGGTGGCATCGCCCACGTAGCTCAGGTGATTGATCTTGCTGCCTTCACCAACCTCGGCGTTCTTGGTCTCCACGAAGTTGCCCACTTTCGCCTTGACCGCCAGACGCGTGCCGGGGCGAAGACGAGCGTAGGGCCCAATCTGATTATGGCCAGCGGCCACCGTGGAGTCGATGACGCTGTGGCTATCGATGACGCTTTCAGCACCGAGGGTACTGTTCTTGATCACACAATAAGGGCCAACGCGCACGCCTTCGCCCAGCTCCACGTTCCCTTCGAAGACGCAGCCCACGTCGATGAACACATCGTGGCCACAGGTAAGCGTGCCGCGTACATCGATTCTCGCCGGGTCTGCCAGGGCAACGCCCTGAGCCATCAACGCTTCCGCCGTCTGCTGCTGGTGGGCACGCTCCAGACGGGCCATCTGGGCACGGTTGTTGACCCCTTCCACCTCGGTAGCATCATGGGGCTGCGCCGTAGCCACCTTGATACCTTCGCTAGCAGCCATGGCAATGACGTCGGTCAGATAGTACTCACCCTGGGCATTCTCTGCCGAGAGCTGGGGCAGCCAGCGCTTCAGTTGAGCGCTGGTCATGGCCATGATGCCGGTATTGCACTCGGTGATGGCCAGTTGCTCGTCGTTGGCATCCTTTTGCTCGACAATCGCCACGGCCTGCCCGTCACTATCGCGCACGATGCGCCCGTAACCGCTGGGATCGTCCAGCGTGACCGTCAACAGCCCCATATGCTGCTCATCCACCTGGGCAAGCAGACTCGCCAGCGTGTCACGGCGAATCAGCGGCACATCGCCGTAAAGCACCAGCACGACGCCATTGCCCAGGCGGGCCTGGGCCTGCGCCACGGCATGCCCCGTCCCCTTCTGCTCTTCCTGCAGCGCAAACAGCACGTCATGCTCTGCCAGCGCGTCACGCAGTTGGTCAGCGCCGTGACCGATCACCACGTGGGTCCGTGCCGGATTCAGCGCCTGAGCGGTCTCCAGCACGTGCTGCACCATGGGTTTGCCTGCCAGGGTATGCAGCACTTTCGGCAAGGGAGAGCGCATCCGCGTACCTTTACCGGCCGCCAGAATGACGATGTCGAGATCATGCATGTTCATTACCTACCGTTATTGGGCCGCTGCCGGTGTCCAGGCATCAATGCCCAGCTCTTCCAGCAGCGTATCACCAAAATAGTCCTTGAATGCTGGGCTGGCGATGCTGCGCCAGCGGTCGCCGTCGCGCACCAGCAGCAGTACGTTCAAGTCGTGTTCCAGGGCCAGCGCCATGCTCTCTTCCGTACCAACCACCAGCAGTGCCGTGGCCCAGGCATCCGCCCAGGCATTGGAGGGATGGAACACCGACACCGATACCAGGTCATGGGTAATCGGTTGGCCATCGCGAGGGTCGATGGTATGCGAGTAGCGCTGCCCATCGACTTCGAAGTAATTGCGGTAGTCGCCGGAGGTCGCTACCGACAGGTTGCTGAGCGGCACGATATGCTGAGCTGCTTGCTCACCGTCTTCCGGTACTTCGATACCGATCCGCCAGGCACGCTCCTCGTCTGGCTCCCGGTAACCACGGGCGATCATGTCTCCCCCAAGATTCACCAGGTAGTGCTCGATCCCCTGCTGGTCCAGATACGCGCCTACTCGATCGACGGCATGACCTTTCGCCACGCCAGAGAGGTCGACAAACACATCTCGCGTGCGTCGCGCCTGCATCTGCTGGGTATCCACTTCCAGGGCGTCATACCCGACGGTCGAAAGGCGTTCGGCAAGGGCTTCATCGCTGGGTACTTCTTCTGGCCTTGCTTCTGGCCCGAAACTCCACAAGTTCACCAGACCACCCACCGTCACATCGAAGGCACCATCACTGTCTGCCGCAACGGCCTGACTGACGGCCAAGACTTCGATCAGCTCATTGGACAGCGGCTGCCACTCATTCAGCGGCGCATGATTGAAGGTCACCAACTCGGCATCATCTCGGTAAGTCGACATGGAGCGGTCCACGCTTTCGAGTTCGGCCAAAAACCCCTCTTCCAGCGCCTGTGCTTGCCCTTGGGTCAGCGGGTCCATCACCGTTACCTGATAGAAAGAGCCAAACACCCCGCCTTCAAACCGGGTGGGGGGTTCCAGAGGGCGATCACTCTCCGAACAGCCTGCCATCAGGGGCAGCAGGGTGAGTAAACCAAGGCCAGCTAAAAAGGGACGATAGCCGATGTTCATCGCATTTTCCTTGAAGTTTGCACGAGATTAGAAGTGGAAGAACCACAGCAGCCAGAGACCGAATACCACGCGGTAAATCACGAATGGCTGCATGCCCAACTTCTTGATGACGACCAGAAAATAGTGAATACAGAGATAGGCACTAATACCAGAGAGAAGCGTACCCACGATCATGGCGGGCCAGTCGATGGCTTGGGGATCACTGAGCAAGCCAACGGCCTCCAGACCTCCGGCCAGCACAATCACGGGGATCGACAGTAGAAACGAGAAGCGCGCAGCGCCCTCCCGGCTCATGCCTACCAGCAGGGCTGCCGTGATGGTGATACCGGAACGGGATGTACCCGGAATTAGCGCCAGTGCCTGCGCAAAACCAATGATCAGCACATCCTTCAGATTCATGCTGTACTCGCTGCGGGTGCCGCGCTTTTTCCAGTCGGCATAGCCCAGCAGTAAACCAAAAGCGACCAGGCTCAGCCCGATGATCAGGGTCGAGCGCATGTGATCGGCAATCAGATCACGACCCAAAAAGCCGATAATACACACCGGCAAAGTGGCCAATGCGACCCAGAACCCTAGCCTGGCATCCTCATCGACGCCTTTGCCCCGTAGCGCGGCCACGCTGCTGACGACCATGCGTATGATTTCATGACGAAAGTAGAGGATGACGGCACTCAAGCTACCCAGATGGAGTGCCACATCGAATGCCAACCCCTGATCTTCCCAGGGCGTAAATACGGGCACGAGAATAAGATGTGCGGAACTGGAAATCGGCAGGAACTCGGTTATTCCCTGAACCACTGCCAAAATCACGACCTGTAGCCAATCCATAGATTCATCCTAGCGTCAGTTGAGAGGCGTTCTGAAAAGCCACAAGGATACACGTGCGATTCCATGATGTCCGCCTGCAAATATTCTGTGATTGACAATCATGAAAACGCCTCCTAGGATGGCGCCGTGTTCAAGCGCCCTACCTGTGGTCCATGAATGCGATACAACTCCTTATCTTTCCCTTAAAAGAGGTTCCGAGAGCAGCCCATGGAAGATCCCAGTAGTCGATTATGTATGCGTGAAGCAGCCATGAAGTTTGGCTCGCTAGTGCACACGACCCGCCGGTAAGCTTTCTGCTCTCCAAGCCGTTGTGGCCTGGCCCTCTATACCCCCGCCTCTCTTCATAGCTCTTTCGCGCCATGCGCGAGTCGTTGTCGTCAACTCGCCACATTAGTCGTTCACTATGCACACAAGTACTTTGTCGACCGTGTGTCCCTGACTCATGTCAGGCCACTTTGGCCAGAAAACCTTGTGTGCGTGGATTATATGCGTGTTGGTGCGTCGTTATGAACGCTGCCTTCACATCGGGTTGTCTCGCCTTGATTCCGCCATTGCCGGAGGCGAACAATGAGCTATGCCGTACTAGCCGCTTCACTAAGAAGCGCCATGCAGCGCAACGATCACACCGCGATTTCTCATATCGTCGCGGAAATGCAGCCTGCCGATATTGCCGATTTTGCCCGTTACGAGCCCGCCTATACGGTGTTGGCGTTGCTCATGCAGCTTCCCGAAGCGCAGCGTGGCCCTACGTTCGGCTACCTGGAAACGGAGCAACAGCGGGACATCGGTGAAAAAATGACCGATGAAGAACTCGCAAAACTGGCTGCCACGATGGATGCAGACGAGCGCGCTGACCTGTTCCACCTGGTGGCGCCAGGCAGGCAGCCTGCCATCCTGCGCCAACTATCGCAAAAAGAGCGCGATGACTTAACCAAGCTGGCCAGCTATGCCGAAGGCACGGCAGGGGCCGTCATGACCTCCGAGTATGTTTCCGTGCCGGTCACCATCGACGTGGCGGAAGCCTTGAGCCTGCTACGCGCCAGCGCGCCTGACGCCGAAACCATCTACCAGGTGTATTGCGTCGATAAAGAAGGCCGTTTGCAGGGCACCGTATCGCTACGCCAGCTGATTCTTGCGGCCCCCCACCAACGCGTGGAAGAACTAATGGTCTCGGAAGTGGTGTTTGCCTCCGTGGAAACGCCGCAGGAAGAAGTCAGTCGGCTGATTGCCCATTACGACTTGCTGGCACTTCCCGTGATCAATGGTGGTGACCGCCTGGTGGGCATCGTGACCTACGACGACGCCATGGACGTGGCCGCAGAAGAAGCCACCGAAGACATGCACAAGGGGGTGTCGGTGGGCAAGCTGGAGGGCAGCCTGCGTTCGGTCAGCCTGTTCGAGCTCTACCGCAAGCGTGTGGTGTGGCTGGTATTGCTGGTATTCGCCAATATCTTCTCGGGTGCCGGTATCGCCTATTTCGAAGAAACCATCGAAGCCTACATTGCGCTGGTGTTCTTCCTGCCCCTGCTGGTGGATAGCGGTGGCAACGCAGGCTCTCAGGCGGCCACCCTGATGGTACGCGGCATGGCCACCGGCGATGTACGTACCCGCGATTGGGCCAAGCTGCTGGGTCGTGAAGTCGGCGTCGCCTTGGCGCTGGGGCTGACCATGGCACTGGCGGTGTCCGTGGTGGGTATTTTCCGCGCGGGCAGCGAAATAGCACTGGTCGTCGCGCTATCAATGGTGCTGATCGTCACGGTAGGTAGTCTGATAGGGATGATTCTGCCGTTCATTCTGCAGCGCTTCAAGCTAGATCCGGCGACCGCCTCGGCACCGCTGGTGACCTCGATTGCCGATGCGTCAGGCGTACTGATCTACTTTGCACTGGCAACGGCTATTTTGGGGCTTCCTGTATAGACAATGCAGTCAATCAGGTGAGCCTCTCACCTCAGTACGCTACAATGAGGCCTTTATATAGCGTGTACGCCATCGGGTAACGCAAGCCATGAAGATAGAGCAACTGACGGCCACTCCAGACGATTCATCACACATCCATCATAGCCAGGAAGCCAAGCGCGTCACGTACATTGGTGCCTGGCTGGATGGGCTGCTGAGTGTCGTCAAGGTGGTGGTGGGGTTTCTGGTTGGCTCGGCAGCCTTGATTGCCGATGGCATTCACTCCCTGTCTGACCTTGTCACCGATGGCTTTGTTCTGGCCGCCATTCATTATGGCCGTCAGGAACCGGATAACGACCACCATTATGGCCATGGCCGTATCGAGACGCTGACCACGCTACTGCTGGGCAGTGTGCTGATCTTCGTGGCAGGCGGTATCGCCTGGTCGAGCATCGACCGTCTGTTGAGCGGTACCGAAGTAGGCGCGCCCGGCGCTTTTGCCATCGCGGTGACGGTGCTGGCCCTGATCAGCAAGGAGTGGATATTCCGCTACACCATGCGGGTCGCCAAACGGGTCAAGTCCAAGCTGCTGGAAGCCAATGCCTGGCACTCCCGCAGCGATGCCCTCTCAACGGCCGTGGTGCTGGTAGCGCTGGTGGGTGCCCAGTATGGGATGGGGTGGCTGGACGCCGTGGCCGCAATCATCGTGGGGCTGCTGGTAGGTAAGGTCGGCATCGACCTGCTGTGGGAGTCCGCCAGAGAACTGGTGGATACCGCCTTGCCCGAAGACGTGCAGCAGCAGATGCATGATGTGGCCTGCAGCGTGCCCGGCGTGGATAGCGTGCATGACCTGCGTACGCGCCAATCGGCAGGCTGGGTGATGGTGGACCTGCACGTGGTGGTGGGTCCGCGTATCACCGTTTCCGAAGCTCATGAAATCGGCAATGAGGTGAGTCGCCGCCTGCGCCACGAGTTTCCGCTACTGACCGATGTCATTTTCCACGTGGACCCGGAAGACGATGCCGGTGAGGGCGACCCGAGCCGCCTGCCCGGACTGCCCTTGCGCCCAGAAGTGGAAGCCGCTCTTGATGAGCGCTGGTACATGCACCCGGTATGGCGCACGTTGAACGATCTGCAGCTTCACTACCTGGACGACAAGGTATCGGTCACGCTGATCATCGGTGACGCAGTCCACCAGCCGCCCCAGTGCCTGGCCAGCCAGCTCAAGGCGCTGGCCAGCGACATCGAGTGGCTGGGCCACGTGGAAGTGATGTTCATCACCCGCGCGGCCAGCAGCGCCATGCGCTAGACGTTGGTCAGAATGGCGGTGGCGATGGTGAAGTAGATCAATACCCCCGAGGCATCGATCAAGGTCGTCACCAGCGGTGCCGAGGCCGTGGCCGGGTCGACCTTGAAGCGTTCCAGCACGAACGGCAGACACATGCCCATCATGCTACCGAACAGCACGATGGTGACCATGCTCAACGCGACCACCATGGCGACTTCCTCACCGCCACGCATGACCCCGATGGGCGCGACGGCCAACGCCATGGTCAGCCCCAGCGCACCGGCCACCAGCAGCTCCCTACCCAGCATCTTGCTCCAGTCCTTGACCCCTACGTCCCCGGTGGCCATACCCCGCACCATCAGCGTGGCCGCCTGGGCGCCCGCATTACCACCACTGCCAATCAACAGCGGCAGGAAGAATACCAGAGCGACCTGAGCGGCAATGGTATCTTCGAAGTACGCAATACCAGCCCCCGAAAACAGGTTGGCAAACACCAGCAGTACCAGCCAGGTCACCCGCTTGCGGTAAAGACTGGCCAAGGGCACCCGACTGACACCGTCTTCCAGTTGGCCAATCGACATCCCTTTGTGGATATCTTCGGTGGCCTCGGATTCGGCCACGTCCATGGCATCATCGTGGGTCACGATCCCCACCATGCGTCCATCCTGATCGAGCACCGGCAGCGCCAGCAGGTCATAACGCGCCACGATACGCGCCACTTCTTCCTGCTCTTCGTCTACGTGGGTGCTGATGACATCCTTGATCATGATGTCATCGACGATGGCACCCGGACGGGCGACCATCAGCTGCCGTAGAGACATGGTTCCGACCAACTCACCTTCCTTGTCGAGGATGTAGAGCTGGTAGACCGTTTCCGCATCCGGCGCTGTCTGTCGCACCCGCATCATCGCCTGTGACACCGTCATGCCACTGGCTATCGCCACATAGTCAGAGGTCATGATGGCGCCGGCCGTGCCTTCTTCGTAGCTTGCCAGACGCTTGAGATCTTCCCGCTCCTGGTGCGCCATGCGACGCAGCAACGCTTCGCGGCGGTCTTCATCGAGCAGGTTGAACAGATCCACCCGCTCGTCCGACCCCATCTCCTCAAGCAGCTTGAGCACTTGGGTGTCGCTCAGCTCACCGACGACTTCGAGCTGACTCTCGCCTGGCAGATAGCCCAGCACGTTGGCGGCTCGCTCGGTGGAGAGTATGTCCAGCACCGTCAGAGCCGCACGTAGCTCTTCATCCTCTTCGATCAGCTCTTCCAGCACTTCGCCAATATCGGCCGAGCGAATTTCAGCGAGGCGTTCTGCCAATTGCGCCTTGCTGGGCTCTTCCTTGACCAGCTCATCGAGCAGTTCGGTTTTCAATTCCTGTAAGGCTTCTTCGTTCAGCGCCATCGCTCTCTCCTGATGCCATTCAAATCCGGGACGACTGACCACCATACTAACAGACAAAAAAAACGCCCCTTAAACCCTGGTCGGGTTTAAGGGGCGTTTGGGTACACAGTGCGTGTAACTAGCCTTTTCCCGCCTTCTTGCGCAGCTGCTGGATCGTTCGCAACTGAGCAACGGCTTCGGCAAGTTCAGCAGCAGCACGGGTATAATCCAGCTCTGCTGACTTGTCGTTAAAGGCTTTCAGCGCCTGCTGACGCGCTTCCTCGGCGGCGGCCTCGTCGAGGTCACCGGCACGAGCAGCAGCATCTGCCAGGATCGTCACGACATCTGGCTGGACTTCCATGAAGCCGCCAGAGACAAAGAAGTTTTCTTCCTTGCCGCCATCGTGGATCACGCGGATCGGGCCCGGCTGAAGCTCGGTCAGCAGCGGGGCGTGCCCCGGCAAGATGCCAAGGTCACCCATGATCCCGGAAGCCACCACCTGCTCGACCTTGCCTGAGAAGATGGATGCTTCTGCGCTGACGATATTGCAAGTGAAGCTATTCGCCATAGCGAATCCCCCTAATGGACGGGATTACTTCTTCATCTGGTTGGCTTTGTCGACAGCTTCGTCGATGGAGCCGACCATGTAGAAGGCCTGTTCCGGCAGATCGTCATACTCGCCAGCCAGAATGCCCTGGAAGCCACGGATGGTGTCTTTCAGAGAAACATACTTGCCGGGTGAGCCTGTGAATACCTCAGCCACGAAGAACGGCTGAGACAGGAAGCGCTGGATCTTACGCGCACGAGATACGGCCAGCTTGTCTTCGTCAGACAGCTCGTCCATACCCAGGATCGCGATGATGTCCTTCAGCTCCTTGTAACGCTGCAGAACGTTCTGCACGCCACGCGCCACTTCGTAGTGCTCTTCACCAACGACCAGCGGGTCCAGCTGACGTGACGTGGAGTCCAGCGGATCAATGGCGGGGTAGATACCCAGCTCAGCGATGGAACGCGCCAGTACCACGGTAGCGTCAAGGTGGGAGAAGGTGGTCGCCGGAGACGGGTCAGTCAAGTCATCCGCAGGAACGTAAACGGCCTGCACCGACGTGATAGAGCCTGTCTTGGTGGAAGTGATACGCTCCTGAAGAACGCCCATCTCTTCCGCCAGCGTCGGCTGGTAACCTACCGCTGAAGGCATACGGCCCAGCAGTGCAGATACTTCGGTACCGGCCAGGGTGTAACGATAGATGTTGTCGACGAACAGCAGAACGTCACGGCCTTCATCACGGAATTTCTCAGCGATGGTCAGGCCGGTCAGCGCTACGCGCAGGCGGTTGCCGGGCGGCTCGTTCATCTGACCATAGACCAGCGCTACCTTGTCGATAACGTTGGATTCGGTCATTTCATGATAGAAGTCGTTACCCTCACGAGTACGCTCACCCACACCGGCGAATACGGAGTAGCCGCTGTGTTCGGTGGCGATGTTGCGGATAAGCTCCATCATGTTGACGGTTTTACCGACACCCGCGCCGCCGAACAGACCAACCTTACCGCCTTTCGCGAAGGGGCATACCAGGTCGATGACCTTGATACCGGTCTCGAGCAGCTCGTTGGAAGCTGCCTGGTCGGCATAGCTGGGGGCTTTACGGTGGATCGGCATGCGCTCTTGCTCGCCAATCGGGCCCGCTTCATCGATCGGCTCACCGAGCACGTTCATGATGCGGCCCAGCGTTTCCTTACCCACCGGTACGGAAATCGCGGCACCTGTGTTGACCACGTCCAGGCCACGCTTCAGACCCTCGGTGGAGCCCATGGCAATGGCGCGTACTACGCCGTCGCCCAGCTGCTGCTGGACTTCGAGGATGGTCTCAACATTGGAGACCTTCAGCGCGTCGTAGACCTTGGGCACAGAGTCCCGCGGAAACTCTACGTCAATCACCGCGCCGATGATTTGTACGATACGTCCGCTCATCTTGGTTCCTCTCAAAAACCTGCAAATGAAACCTGTCTGCCGGGAATGACCTGTCAGTCAGACCACTCCCTCGGCGTTAAACGGCAGAAGCGCCGCCGACGATCTCGGAAATTTCCTGGGTGATGGCGGCCTGACGGGCCTTGTTGTAAACCATCTCCAGATCGTCAATCAGGTTGCCCGCGTTATCAGTGGCACTCTTCATAGCGATCATACGGGCGGCCTGTTCGCACGCACCGTTTTCGACTACCGCCTGATACACCTGCGATTCGATGAATCTAACCAACAGGCTGTCCAGCAACGCCTTGGCATCCGGTTCATACAGGTAGTCCCAGCTTCCGGGACGGGCGTTTTCTTCGTCATGCTTCTCTTCGCTGCCCATGTCAGGGGACAGCGGAAGGATCTGATGCACGACCGGGCGCTGCGTCATGGTGTTCACGAACTCGTTGTACACCACGTACAGGCGATCCAGCCGACCTTCATCGTACGCTTCCAGCATGACCTTCACACTACCGATCAGACCCTCGACGGTCGGTGCTTCACCTAATCCGCTCTTGGCAGCAACCAGGTTGCCACCATAATTGCGGAAGAAGGCACCGGCCTTGGAGCCAAGGGCACAGAAGTCCAGCTCAGCGCCTTGCTGTTTCCAGGCCATCGCATCTTTCAGAACGGCCTTGAACAGGTTGACGTTCAAGCCGCCACACAGGCCGCGGTCTGTCGACACCACGATATAACCCACGCGGTTGACAGGGCGCTCGACCATGTAGCGGTGCTTGTCTTCCTGCTCTACGTCTGCATCCGCAATATGGGCTACCACATTACGGATCTGCTTGGCGTAGGGCTGACTGGACTTCATCAGATCTTGCGCTTTACGCATTTTCGATGCAGCCACCATTTCCATGGCGCTGGTGATCTTCTGCGTATTTTTGATGCTCCCGATCTGGGTGCGTATCTCTTTTGCAGCTGCCATAGCGATCTACCCTTCGTTCGTGGCTCTCAGAAAGCATGCAAGCCCGCCCGCAGGCGGGCCAGACATTACCAGCTCTGAGTCGCCTTGAACTTCTCGAGACCCGACTTCAAACCGTCCTGAATCTCGCCGTTGTAGTCGCCGGTCTGGTTGATCTTGTCGAGCAGCTCGCCGTGCTCGGACTTCATGTAGTCGTGCAGAGCACGTTCGAAGCCCAGCACCTTCTCGACGCTCACATCGTCCAGGTAACCTTCGTTGGCAGCGTACAGAGACAGGGCCATTTCCGCCACGGACATCGGCGAGTACTGCTTCTGCTTCATCAGCTCGGTAACACGCTGTCCGTGCTCGAGCTGCTTACGCGTGGCTTCATCCAGGTCAGAGGCAAACTGCGAGAAC
The DNA here is from genome assembly GCF_002810305.1 of Halomonas sp. 141. NCBI lineage: Bacteria > Pseudomonadati > Pseudomonadota > Gammaproteobacteria > Oceanospirillales > Halomonadaceae > Halomonas > Halomonas sp. 141. Next base: position 69,939 of record NZ_PINZ01000007.1, on the reverse strand, counting down.
GCCGCCAGTTCGCGGTACTGAGCCAGCGCCAGACGCACACCACCACCCAACTTCTTGATGATCTTGGTCTGTGCGGCACCACCAACACGAGAAACCGACAGACCTGCGTTGATCGCCGGACGAATACCGGAGTTGAACAGGTTGGTTTCCAGGAAGATCTGCCCATCGGTGATGGAGATGACGTTGGTCGGAACGAAGGCCGATACGTCACCGCCCTGGGTTTCGATGATCGGCAGCGCGGTCAAGGAACCGGTCTTGCCTTTCACTTCGCCGTTGGTGAACTTCTCGACGTAGTCAGCGTTGACGCGCGCGGCGCGCTCCAGCAGACGCGAGTGGAGATAGAACACGTCACCCGGGTAAGCTTCGCGGCCCGGCGGACGACGCAGCAGCAGCGATACCTGACGGTAGGCAACGGCCTGCTTGGAGAGATCGTCATACACGATCAGCGCGTCTTCGCCACGGTCACGGAAGTACTCGCCCATGGTGCAGCCAGAGTAGGCCGCCAGGAACTGCATGGGTGCCGGGTCGGCAGCGCCAGCCGCCACCACGATGGTGTGTTCCATCGCGCCGTGCTCTTCGAGCTTGCGCACCACGTTGGCAATGGTCGACTGCTTCTGACCGATGGCCACGTAGACACAGGTCACGCCCTTGCCTTTCTGGTTGATGATCGCATCGATGGCAATGGCGGATTTACCGATCTGACGGTCGCCGATGATCAGCTCACGCTGACCACGACCGATCGGCACCATGGCGTCGATGGACTTCAGACCCGTCTGGATGGGCTCGTCAACGGACTGACGGGTGATAACGCCAGGCGCTACCTTTTCTACCGCGTCGGTCAGCTTGGCATTGATGTCGCCCTTGCCGTCGATGGGGTTACCCAGCGCGTCGACAACGCGACCGACCAGCTCGGGGCCTACCGGAACTTCAAGAATACGACCGGTACACTGAGCGGTCATGCCTTCTTCAAGCTGCAGGTAGTCACCCAGGACAACGGCACCCACGGAGTCACGCTCCAGGTTGAGTACCATGCCGAAGATGCTGTTGGGGAATTCAATCATTTCACCGAACATCGCGTCTTCGAGGCCGTGAATTTTCACGATACCGTCGGAAACGCTGACGATGGTGCCCTGATTACGGGCTTCGGATGCGACGTCAAGCTTCTCAATTCGCTGCTTGATGATGTCGCTGATCTCGGAAGGATTCAGTTGCTGCATGCCATGTCCCTCAGACTCAAGCGGTCAGCGCTTCGGAAAGACGGTTCAATCGACCACGCACCGAACCGTCAATGACGGTATCACCGGCACGCAGGATGACACCGCCAATGAGCGACTTGTCGACCTGAGTAGTAATGGAGATTTCGCGATTCAGACGTTTCTTGAGCGCGTTTGCCAGCTTGGTCTGCTGCTTGCTATCCAGCTTGTAGGCTGAAACCACAGTGACGTCGATACGCTTTTCATGTTCTGCGCGAAGGTGTTCAAACTGTTCAGCGATTGCACTCAACGCCATCAACCGACGCTGGTCGGCCAGGGTGGTGAGAAACCGCTGGAAAGCGTCATCGGCACCGTCGCCCAGCATGTCAGCCAGCAACGCCACTTTCTGTTCGCTACTCAGTTTGGGACTACCTAACAGGTTGGCGACCTGATGATCCTTGACAACGAGACCTGCCATTGTCAGTGACTGAGACCAGGTATCCAGTGCCTGATGATCGCGCGCGTATTCAAACGCCGCTTTGGCGTAAGGACGAGCGACGGTCGTTTGTTCCGCCATGGATCACCTCCTTACAGTTCAGCGGCAAGCTTATCAAGCAAGTCGCGGTGCGCTTTCTCGTCAACAGAGGCTTCAAGAACACGCTCGGCGCCTATGATCGCAAGGTGAGAAACCTGCGCACGCAACTCGTCTTTCGCGCGATTGATTTCTTGCTCAATTTCAGCCCGAGCACTGGCCACCAGACGCTCGCCTTCGGCACGTGCTTGTTCACGTGCTTCTTCGATCATCTGCGCAGAGCGCTTGTTCGCTTGCTCGAGGATTTGAGATGCCTGCTCCTTGCTTTCACGCAGTGTCTGCTCGGCACGCTCTTGAGCGAGCTCAAGGTCACGCGTTGCACGGCTGGCTGCGTCCAAGCCATCAGCAATCTTTTTCTGACGCTCGTGAAGCGCGTTGCTGATCGGAGGCCACACATACTTTATGCAAAACCAGACAAAGATCGCGAAGGCGATCGTTTGCCCGATAAGCGTCATGTTGATATTCACAGGGATGTACCTCTGACAAATTCGTGGCGACCGGAGTGAAACAAAACCGAGCGGTTGCCCGCTCGGTCAAGCTGCATTAACCGGCAACAACGAAGATCAGGTACATCGCGATACCAACACCGATCATCGGTACGGCGTCAAGCAGACCGGCCATGATGAAGGTACGAGTTTGCAGCTGGTCGCTCAGCTCAGGCTGACGAGCGGTGTTGTCCAGCAGCTTGCCACCCAGCATGGCGAAACCAAAGCCAGTGGTCAGGGCGCTAACACTGATGATGATGGCGGCAGCAATGTAGACGATTTCCATGATGAAGCTCCTGATAGTGCGTTAATTTCAAGGGTTTAGGTTAAGGGTTTAATGCAAAGCGTTGCTCGGGTTTAGTGATGCTCGTGCGCGGCGCTCAAGTAAACGATAGACAGCGTCGTAAAGATGAAGGCCTGCAGCGAAACCACCAGAATATGGAAGATGGCCCACGGCACATCCAGCATCCAGATCGCCCAAAACGGTAGCAGGGCAATCAGGATAAAGATAACTTCACCGGCAAACATGGCGCCGAACAGACGGAAACCAAGGCTGATCGGTTTGACCAGCAGGCCGACGATTTCGAGGATCAGGTTGAACGGTGCCAGCAGCCAGGTATTGAACGGCGTCAGCGCCAGCTCCTTGCCGAACCCAGCAACACCTTTCACCTTGCAGCTGTAGTAGATGATCATCAGGAAGACGCCGATGGCCATACCCAGCGTGGCGTTGATGTCGGTGGTGGGAACGATTTTCATGTAGCCCACGCCCAGCTTGCCGAACAGCTCCGGGAAGTAGTCCAGCGGGATCAGCTTGAGGCTGTTCATCAGCAGAATCCACATGAACAGCGTCAAGGCGATCGGGCCGATGTTCTTGTTGTTGCCGTGGAAGGTAGAGCGAGTCAGGTTATCGATGAACTCGATGACCATTTCAACGGCATTCTGCAGACCGCCCGGAACACCGGTGGTCGCTGCCTTGCCCGCTTTATGGAACAGCCACAGGAACAGAGCACCCATGCCGATGGACCAACCCATCGTGTCCAGGTGAATGGCCCAAAAACCCATTTCGGTTGCTTCGGCAGAGGTGGACGCAAGCGACCAACCATTTTCCGGGTGCTTTCCGAACGTCAGGTTCTGGAGGTGGTGCTGTATGTAATAGATGGCCGATATTTCGTTATCCGCTGCCATACTGCTTCCTCAAGTTTAAGGGGTTGACCGCTCACGCACGAGCCAGGGGGCTAGCCAGTGCATCAGTTGGGCCACCACATAGGCGACAAAGAAAAAAGCTGGGTTTGAAGGGGGCGCTATCGTCAGCACTATGGCGAATAACGCCACCGTCAAACCAAACTTGCCTGCTGCAGCCTGGTACAAGTTGAGCACATTACGCTGTGGTTGGCGGTTACGCTGCTGCCTTTGACCACGCCACACAAAATAGATGGTCGGTAGAAGGCTAATCAGCCCCCCCGACAAGGCAGACCCTGCTGCCTCGATGCCGACCATGACGCTTGCCAACATGGCCACCAGCAAGATCACCACCAGCTGAGCAAGAAACAGCCGCCGAAAATCCAATAGACGCCGACGGACAGGCGCTGCACTTTTCACTTTGACCACGACTCCGTGCAGGCTGGGCTGCTGCTCAATGGGGTAACGAGTACGCCCGTTCGTCCAAGCAAGCTTTCGACAAACACGGCGGATTATAGGGAAGCGCTATCACACCTTCAACCGAAGTTGCACGGATTTCGCACGTTTTGGCGTTTACTTGCGACCAAAGGGTTAAAAAAAGGCCGCTTATTTCATTAGCCTGCTACTTTATATGGGCAAGAATGCCATCCAGCTCTTCAAGGCTTGTATAACGTATGGTGACTTTTCCTTTGCCCTTTTGACCGTGGTCGATGGAGACAGGCGCGCCCAGTAGCTCGCCCAGGTGCGTTTCGAGGCGCGCCACATCGGCGGTCTTGGCCACTTTTTTGGCCGATGCTACCGGTGACTGCTGAGTGTCGTGCACCTTCTTGACCAGCGCCTCGGTGTCTCTCACCGTCAGGTCCTTGTTGACCACTTCATGGGCCACCTGGCGTTGCTGGGCGCTGTTCAACGACAGTAGGGCACGAGCATGCCCCATATCCAGATCGCCACGCTCCAGCAGGGTCTGCACTTCCGGGTCCAGGGCCAACAAACGCAGCAGGTTGGCCACCTGCGTGCGGGATTTGCCCACGGCATCGGCCACCTGCTGCTGGGTAAGCTCGAACTCTTCTGCCAGGCGTTTTAACGCCAGCGCTTCTTCGATGGCATTGAGGTTTTCACGCTGAATGTTCTCGATCAGCGCCAGCGCCAGCGCTACGTCGTCGCTGACATGGCGAATGACCGCCGGAATGACATCCAGCTCGGCCAGTTGGGCAGCGCGCCAGCGCCGTTCACCGGCAATGATTTCATAGCGGTCCGGGTCAATCGGGCGAACGACGATCGGCTGCATGACCCCCTGGGCGCGAATGGAGTCGGCAAGCTCCTCCAGTGCCTCGGGCTGAATGTCGCGGCGAGGCTGGTACTTGCCCCGCGTCAGTTGCCCCAGCGGCAGCCGCTCCAGGCGTTCGGCATGGACATCGTCCTGCGTTGCCTCGGCGGCGGAGCCTTCTGGCAGCAGCGCCTCTGTGCCTTGCGAGGCGCTGCTGGTCAGGTCCAAACTGTCACGACGACGGGCGCCCGCACCAATCAGGGCATCCAGGCCACGTCCTAGCGCGCGTTTACGCGTCATTCGCTTTCCCTCGTTGAACGTTACGTACTTCGAACCTTACAGCGACAGCCGCCGTAACGACAGGCGTTACAGTGACAACCGTCGAATCATCTCTTTGGCCAGCACGCGGTAGGCCTGGCTGCCCCGCGAAAAACGGGCGTACTGGGTCACGGGAAGGCCATGGCTTGGCGCTTCTGCCACTTTCACGTTGCGCGGAATGGTGGTTTTCAGCAGCGCATCGCCGAAAAAGTCGCGCAGCTGCTTGTCTACTTCCCGTGTGAGGCTGGTGCGCTTGTCGTACATGGTGCGCAGGATACCGGAGACGGCAAGCTCGGGGTTCACGCTCTGCTTGATCTGTTCCACGGTATCCAGCAGCGCCGAGAGTCCTTCCAGAGCGTAAAATTCACACTGCAGCGGGATCAGTACGCCATGGGCTGCAGTAAGCGCATTCACCGTGAGCATGTTCAGCGACGGCGGGCAGTCGATCAGCACCACATCGTATTCGTCGGCCACGCTGGCCAGCGCCTGAGAAAGGCGACTCTGCCGCTGCTCGGCGTCCAGCAGCTCGACTTCCGCCGCCGTCAAATCGCCATTGCCCGGCAAGACATCGTAACGAACCGACAAACCGCGCACGATAGCGTCGCTGGCCGAGGTTTCCCCCAAGAGCACGTCCAGCACGCTCTTTTCCAGATCGTACTTGTCGATCCCACTGCCCATGCTGGCATGTCCCTGGGGGTCGAGGTCGACCAACAGTACGCGCCGGTCCAGGGCGGCCAGGCTGGCGGCCAGATTGACGGCTGAAGTGGTCTTGCCCACGCCGCCTTTTTGGTTGGTCAGGGCAATGATCTGGCTCACTACTCAACTCCTTTTGGGGTCAGGATCAACAGCTGCCGCTCGGCCGTCTCGAAGGGTATATTCAACAGGTGCCGAGCGTTCAGTTCAACACCTGCTGGCAGGTCGCGCAGCTCGTCATCGGCACCGGGGCCCTTCATGGCCAGCCACTGGCCGTCGGCGGTCGGTAGCGGGCGCGTCAAGGTCACGAAGTCCACCAGGCTGGCGAAGGCCCGCGAGATCACCTGATCGAAGTGCTGGCCCGCAAACTGCTCGACCCTTGCCTGAGTAGGCGTCACGTTGCTCAGCGCCAGCTCCATGACGGCCTGCCGTTGGAAGCGAACCTTCTTGCCGTTGCTGTCCAGCAGCGTCACCTGAAGTTCGGGCTTCAAAATCGCCAGCACCAGTCCAGGCAAGCCTGGCCCGGCGCCTACGTCCAGAAGTCGGGGCCCCCGTATGAAGGGCGCCACCGCCGCACTGTCCAGCACGTGGCGAGACACCATTTCATCGACGTCGCGTACGGCGGTGAGGTTATAAGCCCGGTTCCACTTGTGCAATAGCGCCAGCAGCCCCAGCAGCTGCTCACGCTGGGCGGGCGTAATGGCGATATCCAGTTGGGACAGCCCTTGCTCCAGTCTGGGGGCCACACTAGCGGGCAGGCTTTCAATCAGCGGCGGCAAGAAACTCATCCGTTGGCGACCTCGGTATGGCTGATCAGGCGGCGCTTTTTCAGGTGAATCAGCAGTATCGAGACGGCAGCAGGCGTCACTCCAGAGATACGGGCAGCCTGGGCAAGGGTTTCCGGCCGCGCGGCGCTGAGCTTCTGGCGAATCTCGTGGGAGAGCCCCTCCACGTTGTGATAATCCAGCTCAGCGGGGAGCGCTGTGGCTTCGTGGCGCTTGAGCTTGTCGATTTCGTCCTGCTGACGATCGATGTACCCCTGATACTTGGCCTGAATCTGCACCTGTTCGGCGACAGCTTCATCCTCCACGCCGCCGCTTTCCATGCCCGGCAGGTCGGCAATATCGGCGTAGGTCAGTTCAGGGCGCTTCAGCAAATCGCTCAGGCAGTACTCCCGCGACAGCGGCTTGCCGGTTTTCTCGGCGATGCTGGCGGCAGCCGGGCTGTTGGGATGTACCCAGGCGCTGGACAAGCGCGTGACTTCACGCTCGATGGCATCACGTTTCTGGCTGAAAGCCGCCCAGCGGGTGTCATCGACCAACCCCAGCTGGCGGCCCTGCTCGGTCAGGCGGAGGTCGGCATTGTCTTCACGCAGCAACAGCCGATACTCGGCGCGCGACGTGAACATGCGATAGGGTTCCTTGGTGCCCATGGTGATCAGGTCATCCACCAGAACGCCTAGATACGCCTCGTCACGACGTGGGTACCACGCCTCCAGCTGCTTGGCTCGCCGTGCCGCGTTAAGCCCCGCCAGCAACCCTTGAGCACCCGCTTCTTCGTAGCCAGTGGTGCCGTTGATCTGCCCGGCAAAAAACAGGTTGTGGATAAATTTGGTTTCCAGCGAGTGCTTCAAATCCCGCGGGTCGAAGAAGTCATACTCGATGGCATAACCCGGGCGCGTGATATGGGCATTTTCCAGCCCTTTGATAGAGCGCACGACCTGCAGCTGCACATCGAAGGGCAGTGAGGTGGAGATCCCGTTGGGGTAGAGCTCGTGGGTATCCAGACCTTCCGGTTCGATGAACACCTGATGGCTCGATTTGTCGGCGAAGCGATGCACCTTGTCTTCGATCGACGGGCAGTAGCGGGGGCCGATGCCCTCAATTACCCCAGAGTACATGGGGGAACGATCGAGGTTGTTCAGGATGATCTCGTGGGTGCGCTCGTTGGTGTGCGCAATATGGCAGCTCACCTGCTGAGGATGCATGCCTCGATGCCCCAGATAGGACATGACCGGCGTAGGCGTGTCGCCTGGCTGCTCTTCCAGCTGTGAAAAGTCGACGGATTTGGCATCGATACGCGGAGGGGTACCGGTCTTCAACCTGTCGACGTGAAAAGGCAGTGCCCGCAGTCGCTCGGCCAGCGCATTGGAAGGCGGGTCGCCTGCGCGGCCACCACGGCTTTGGTCCAACCCGATGTGGATAACCCCGCCAAGGAACGTGCCCGTGCTCAGCACCACCGACTCGGCATGAAAACGAATGCCTGTCTCGGTCACTACACCACGTACGGTGTCGTTATCCACAATGAGGTCGCCAGCCGCCTGCTGGAAAATCGTCAGGTTCGGCTGGTTTTCCAGCATGCCGCGAATGGCGGCCTTGTAGCGGATCCTGTCTGCCTGGGCGCGGGTTGCGCGGACGGCAGGCCCCTTACGTGCGTTGAGTACTCGAAACTGGATGCCGCCCAAATCCGTGGCTAGCCCCATGGCACCACCCAACGCATCGATCTCCTTGACCAGATGGCTCTTGCCGATCCCACCAATGGCGGGATTGCAGGACATTTGGCCCAGCGTCTCGATGTTGTGGGTCAGCAATAGGGTTTGACAGCCCATGCGAGCAGAGGCCAATGCGGCTTCGGTTCCCGCATGGCCACCGCCGATGACAATCACGTCAAAGCGGTCGGGGTAGTTCAAGAGACACCTCGTCTTGTGCCCAAGGCACGGATGATGTGGTCAGCGGATCACCGCTGTTGGAATAAGCCCGCCAGTATAAACCTCCTGTGGGTAACCGTCAGGTTTTTCCACACCCTTGCTATCAGCGAGTTTATAGATTAATAACAAAATAAAAATATATAAGAGAAGTTCTGTAAATGTAGTTACTAATGGTGTGGACAAAATCTGTTGATAAATGATTTTTTACCATATAGATCATGCATTTGTATTGTTGACCAAGCAGTGACGAACCAGCGGAGTGCCTGCGTAGAAGCGGTGACGGAGCTGTGGATGAAAAGCTTACTTACCCACAGGCCAGGTTAACGACGGCTTATCCACCGCTGGCTACCGTGCTTGTTACCGCACCTGTGAACAAGTGATCTGATGACCACCATGTGCGTTGAAAGATGCCCATGGCGCGGGTGTTAGCCCGATAGTGGCAGCCGAGGAAAAAAATATTATCCACAGGCAAAAAAAAGGCCTGTCGCAAGGACAGGCCGGTCGCGGAGGTACTCTGATGGGCTGCTAGTGCTTCAATACGCGCGCCAAGAAGGACTGGGTGCGTTCATGCTGAGGTGCATCGAACAGCTGTTCCGGTGGCCCTTGCTCGGTGATCTCCCCTTTGTGAATGAAGATGACGCGGTCGGCTACTTCCCGCGCAAAGCCCATTTCATGGGTCACGATGACCATGGTCATGCCTTCCTTGGCCAGCTCACGCATGGCGTCCAGCACTTCACCGATCATCTCCGGGTCTAGCGCCGAGGTGGGCTCGTCGAAGAGCATGAGCCGGGGTTCCATGGCCAGCGCGCGGGCCAGGGCGACCCGCTGCTGCTGCCCTCCAGAGAGCTGGCTGGGGTACTTCTGTGCCTGATCGGCAATGCCGACGCGTTCCAACAGCCGCTGAGCCGTCTCTTCGGCATCCTTACGGCTCCAGCCACGCACTTTCATGGGGGCCAGGGTAATGTTGTCGATGACGCTCAGATGGGGGAAGAGGTTGAACTGCTGGAACACCATGCCGACTTCGGTGCGGATGGTTTGCAGGGCCTTGCTGCTTTTGCCATCGGGCAGCAGCGTATTGCCATCGACATCGAGGCTGCCGGACTGAAACTCTTCCAGCCCGTTGATGCAGCGGATCAGCGTGGATTTGCCAGAGCCGCTGGCGCCGATCACGACGACGACTTCCCCAGGGACGATTTCCAGATCGATGTTCTTGAGCACATGCAGGCTGCCAAAGTGCTTGTTGAGCTTCTGCATTTGCACAATGGGCGATGAGGTCGAAGTCATTGTGCGCTCCTTATTGGCCAACGACGCCGCGCCGTTCCAACTGGCGCAGGATGATAGAGAGGGTCCAGGTAATGGCCAGGTACATCAGGGCGACCATGAAATAGACTTCCAGCGCCGTGAAGGTGGTGGCAATGTAGATCTGTCCTTGGCGCACCAGCTCACCCACCCCGATGACGGAAAACAGCGAGGTGTCCTTGATGCTGATGATGCCCTGGTTGCCCAGCGGAGGGATCATGCGGCGGAAGGCTTGAGGCCAGATGACGTAACGAAACGACTGCGCTCGGGAGAGCCCCAGCGACAGCGATGCTTCGCGTTGCCCGCGTTCGATCGACTGCACGCCTCCGCGTACGATTTCGGAGATATAGGCCCCTGAATTGACGGCAATGGCGGCAATGCCGGCCACCAGCGCATTGATGGGGCCACCCAGTAGTTGGGGCAGGCCGTAGAAAATGAACAGCACCTGCACCAGGATGGGCGTACCGCGAAAGACTTCGACATACAGGATGGCTGGCCAGCGCAGCCAGCGCGTGCGGCTGATGCGCAGCAGGCCAAAGAAGATGCCGATGAAAAAGCCAATGGCCAGGCCGCCGAAAGAGATCAGCAGTGTCCACGGAATACCGGGTAACAAGTAGGGAATCGAGCGGAAAGCGGCCGCCCAGTCGAATTGAAAAGTGACTTCCACGTGACGTCTCCAGAACAGCACCACACAATGATTCAGGGCCGGGGGCTAGGCCGCCCGGCCCTGTAAACGCGAGATAACGCACTTACCTCAGACAGTGCTTACTCTTCGTCGGAGGACTCACCAAACCACTTCTGGTAAATCTCGTCGTAGGTGCCGTCTTCACGCATGGCCGCGAGTGCTTCATTGGCGGGTTCTACCCACTGGCTACCCTTGTGGAAAACGATGCCGTACTGCTGGCCTTCGTACAGGGGGCCGACGACTTTGGTGCGACCTTCCCCGCGTGTTTGCGAGAAGTAGGCAACGTTGGGGGCATCGTAGAACGCGGCATCGACGTTACGCCCCAGCAGGGCCATGTACATGTCGCTATTACCTGGATAGGGAGTGATATCGGCGTCGTCGCCCAGCTGCTCTTGCAGGAAGTCGTAGCTGGTGGAGCCGATGCGCGTGGCGATGGAGAGCCCGGCCAGGTCTTCGATGGACTCTACGTCATCGTTGTCGGCACGCACGATGATCTGCAGGCCCGAGTCGTAGTAGGGGTCAGAGAAGTCGACGATCTGCGCACGCTCTTCGGTGATGGTCACACCGGCAATGGCAATTTCCTGGCTGCCGGTCTGGACGGCCGGAATGATGCCCGCGAACTCCATGGTGGTGAGATTGACGTCGAAGCCAGCCCGTTCGGCGATTTCGTTGATGATGTCCATGTCGAAGCCGATCATTTCACCGGTTTCGGGGTCGAGCATCTCGAAGGGCACAAAGCTTGGGTCAGTCACCACATTGACCGTGGGTGTGTCAGCAAACGCAGTGGTACTGCCCAAGCCCAGTGCAACGGCAGTGGCGATAGCGGAGGTGGTAAAAAAGTGTTTCATTAGTTTCCCCGAGTTTTATGTGGTTTCCGTCACCGTTTATAGCGTGTTTCTTCTTATAAACCGGTCGATGAACCGTTATTGACCTTTTTACCTTGGCGAGAAACCGCCAAGGCGTCAAGTCATGGGGAAGTCGTTGCGACCAACGCTGGTCATACCATGAACGAGGCACCACAGCCGCAGGTGGTGGTGGCATTGGGGTTTTGCACGCGAAAACGCGCCCCTGCCAGGCCCTCTTCGTAGTCCACGGTAGAGCCGACCAGGTATTGGTAGGAGAGCGGGTCTACCACCAGCGTGGCATCTCCAAATTCGATCAGGGTGTCGTCCTCTGCCACGTTGTCGGCAAAGTCAAAACCATACTGAAAGCCGGAACAGCCACCACCGGTGACATAGACACGCAGCTTGAGGGCTGGATTGTGCTCTTCGGCCATGAGTGCCTTGATGCGCTGGCGCGCACTGTCGGACAGCATTAAAGGGGTTGGAACAAAAGCTTCTGCACCGCTCATGGGTACCTCCCGCGAGCTTTAGGAACGAATAGATGGCATGGGGGGATTATGGGTAATTCCCAGCAAAATGGTCAACTATTGCGTTGGTATATCAAGCAGAGGGCAACTCGCCGAGGAGGCGCTGTGAATCCTTCCATGGAAGCTACATTTGCCTTCCTTGGCAAATGACCTCCTCTCTGAGCTGCCCTCTGCATGCTGGTTTTGTGAGGTGTTTAAGGCATCAGAGCGGGGGCGTTGAGGCCCATCTGCTCATCGAAGCCAAACATCAGGTTCAGGTTCTGGATGGCCTGGCCGGAGGCGCCCTTGACCAGGTTGTCGATGACGGAAAGTACCACCACCGTATTGCCGTTGCCCGGACGATGCACGGCGATGCGGCAGGTATTGTTGCCTTTTACGCTGCGGGTTTCCGGGTGGCTGCCGGCGGGCATGACGTCCACGAACGGCTCATTGGCAAAGCGTTTTTCGAACAGCGCCTGCAAGTCGCCTGGCTCGGTGCTGAGGGTGCTGTAGAGCGTGGCGTGGATGCCGCGGATCATGGGCGTCAGGTGGGGGACGAAGGTCAATCCCACGGTGTCTGGCTGCATGTCGCCCAGGCCCTGACGGATTTCCGGCAGATGGCGATGGCCGCCTGCACCGTAGGCTTTCATGGACTCGCTGGCTTCGGCCAGCAGCGAGGCGACCTTGGCACCACGCCCAGCGCCAGTGACCCCGGACTTGCAGTCGGCAATCAGCTGATTCGGGTCGATCAGGCCCGCTTCCAGCAGCGGCAGGTAACCCAGTTGAACCGCCGTGGGGTAGCAGCCGGGTACCGCGATCAGACGCGCGGACTTGATCTTTTCACGATGCATTTCCGGCAAACCGTAGACCGCCTCCTTCAACAGTTCAGGGGCGCCGTGGGGCTGGTCGTACCAGCGGCTCCACTCGTCGGCATCGCGCAGGCGAAAGTCGGCCGACAGGTCGATGACGCGGGTTCCGTTGGCCAATAGCTCGCCTGCCAGCGCATGGGCCACGCCATGAGGGGTGGCAAAAAAGACGGCGTCCATGGCCCCCAGGGCCTTGGCATCGGGCTCACTGAAGGTCAGGGTATCGTAGTGGCCTCGCAGGTTGGGGTACATGTCACAGACCTTGACGCCTGCTTCCGAGCGCGACGTTATCGCTTGAACATTTACCTCGGGGTGCTGGGCCAGCAGCCTCAGAAGTTCAACACCGGTGTAGCCAGTGCCGCCTACAATGCCAACGTTTATCACAGATCACTCCTTGCGCCTTCTGCACAGTCCTGGCAGCGGTAATTAGCAGCCTGGCAAGTTTTGCGAGGCTGTTGATGTGTCTCCAGCTATGATACACAAGAGAGCAGGCGCAGAAGAGCACTGCGTGTCGTAGACCTACTCTACCCACCCAAGGACGAGCGTTGTGGCAGGTTTTTCTCGGTCAGATTTCACCTTAGAGGGTTTTCGTCGCCAGCTGGCCAATGTGGATGCCTTGCCGCAACTGTGTGTGCTGGGGCTGGTGTCCGGTGTCATGACCGGGGCCGTCATGGTGGGGTTCAGGCTGCTGCTGGAGGCTGGCGCTGCGCTGTACATGCCAGACGGTAACCCGGAAGGCTTCGAAGCGCTGCCCCCGTGGGTCAGAGCGCTGCTGCCCCTGCTGGCCGTGAGCGTCATCGGCGTGCTGCTGTATCGGCAGAAGGCCACCGCACGCAAGCTGGGCGTCGGCCATGTCATCGAGCGCCTGACCTATCATCAGGGGCGTTTTCCACTGCGTAACTGGCTCAACCAGTGGTGGGTCGGGGTGGTATCGGTGTTGGGCGGTCTCTCTGCTGGCCGTGAAGGACCGGCGATTCATCTGGGGGCGGCGGCTTCCAGTGGCCTGGGGATGCGGCTGCGACTGCCTCACAACAGCCTGCGTGTGCTGGTGGCCTGTGGAACGGCGGCAGGTATTTCTGCCTCTTTCAATACGCCCATCGCGGGGGTCATCTTTGCCATGGAAGTGGTCATGATGGAGTACACCCTGATGAGCTTCATGCCGGTGATCCTGGCGTCTACCATGGGTGCGCTGGTGGCTCAGCTGGCGTATGGCAACGAGCCAGCCTTCCGCATCCCTGAAGTAGCGCTTGGCTCGCTGATGAACTTGCCCTGGATAGTGGTGACAGGGCTGGTGATTGGTTTGATGGCTGGCGTATTCATTCATCTGGCACGCCATGCGTTCCTGCAAGGGCTGCCGTTATGGCTGAGGCTGGGCAGCGTTGGAGTGGCCACGGGAGCACTGGCGTGGTGGTTTCCTGAAATACAGGGCATTGGCTACGATAGCCTGGCCGCGGCGCTGAATAACCAACTGACCGTTAGCGTATTGCTGGCGCTGATGATCGGCAAACTGCTGATCACGGCCCTGACCGTGGCGGGCGGGGTGCCGATCGGTATCATCGGCCCCGTGCTGGTGTCGGGCGCAGCCATCGGCGCACTGGCAGGCATGCTGGGTGGCTGGCTATGGCCCGACAAGGCGGCAGATCCCGGGATTTATGCCATGCTGGGGATGGCCGCCATGATGGGCGCCGTGCTGCAGGCTCCGCTGGCGGCCTTGATGGCACTGCTGGAGTTGACCCACACCCCCCACATGATGTTGCCTGGCATGCTGGCGGTGGTGGTGGCTTGCCTGACCTCGCGACAGTTGACGGGCTGTGAAGGGTTTTTCGTCAGTTCGGTGCGGTATGGCATGCACCCCTTGCAGCAGCCGTTGATGCAGGCACTTTCCAGAGTATCGGTGCCGGCGGTCATGGAGCGCTCTCTGGTGCGTACCGAGCGCATGATCACCCTCGAGCAGGCCCGCCAGCGGCTGGAGACCAACCCTACCTGGCTGGTGATCGAACGATCCAGCGACGACAAGCCGGTATTGGGCTTGAAAGCGGCAGAGCTGGCCCGTTGGTTGCTGGAGCATGACGAAGCCTTGAAAGAGGGAGCCGCGCAAGAGGAGGAGTTGATCGACCTGCTGGAGATTCCCGGGCAGCGGCTTGAAATGGCCCCCATCGGTTTGCAGGCCACCCTATCGGAAGCCTTCCTCAAGCTGCAGGACAATACGCTGGATGCGCTCTACGTGATTCATGGCTACCGGCCAAAGCAGCAGAGAATTTCAGGTATCATTACCCGCGGCGCCATCGAGCGCTATTACCACTATACCGATACACGTCATTCTGACCCCCGTGACCCCACTGTTTCACAATGAGCGCATTTATTAAGGAGAGACCATGTACGAGTGGATAAAGGCCATTCACCTGATGGCCGTTGTGACCTGGTTTGCTGCACTGTTCTATCTGCCACGGCTATACGTGTACCACGCGATGGCGCGCGACAAGGGGGATGTCCAGGCCATCGACTACTTCAAGACCATGGAGCGCAAGCTTTATCGCGGCATCATGACGCCCTCCATGATCGTCGTGCTGCTGTTTGGCGGCTGGCTGCTTTACCTGGTACCTGCCTGGTTCACTCAGGGCTGGATGCACGTGAAGCTGACGCTGGTGGTATTGCTGGTGGCCTATCACCACGTATGTCTGATCTATTTGAAGCAGTTGGCCCAGGATCGCTGCACCAAGAGCCACGTGTTCTTCCGCTGGTTCAATGAGGCCCCTGTCGTGGCCCTGATCGCCATCATTCTTCTGGCGGTAGTGAAACCCTTTTGATGCGCCAACCACTTCCTCCCGTTGTACTGGTATTGGCAGGCCATGACCCTACCGGCGGCGCTGGACTGGTCGCCGATAGCGAAGCCATCGCCGCGTGTGGTGGCTGGGCGGTGACCATTCCCACCGCCCTGACCGTGCAGAACTGCCATAATGTCACCACGGTATTGCCAGCCGATGCAGCTGCCATGCGGCAAATGGCAGAAGCGCTGGTCGACATGCAGATTGCCGCCATCAAGCTAGGCTTGCTGGCGGACGAAGCAACCTTGCGTGCGGCCGAGCAGATCGTGCGGCGTTTTCCGGGTGTACCAGTGGTGGCAGACCCCGTCTTGAAAGCGGGCGGCGGCACTGAGTTATCCACACCCCGTTTGCAGAAGCTTTATAGTGACCGTCTGCTTCCCCTTGTGGATATCCTGACGCCCAACCGCCATGAACTGATCGCGCTCACGCCTGAGATCGACGCACCGTTCGATGATACGGCCCGAGCCGTGTCATTGTTATCGCGCGGGTGCCAGGCGGTACTGGTCACCGCCACGGATGAGCCTCTGCCCGGCAGCGGGCAGCAGGTGGTCAACACACTGCATTCGCCCGATACCACTCGCCAGTGGCAGTGGCCCAGGCTGCCGGAAGTGTTTCACGGGTCCGGATGTACGCTGGCTTCCGCCCTGGCCGCTCGTTTAGCGGTAGGTGAGCGCTTACCTACGGCTTGCGAACAGGCACAGCACTTTACCTGGGAGAGTTTGTCACACGGCTATCAGCCGCCCAGCGGGCAGTGTTTGCCTCAACGTCTATCACGCCCTGCACGCTTTTGATTTTTATTGTCCGTCAGCTATTGCTATAGAGGATGCCATGACCACATCTGCAGAATTATTTGATCTGGCCAGTCGCCATATTCCCGGTGGCGTGAACTCGCCGGTGCGCGCCTTCAAAGGCTTGCATCGTCCCCCGGTGTTCATGGAGCGCGCCCAGGGGGCCTACCTGTTCGACGTCGAGGGCAATCGTTACATCGACTATATCGGTTCCTGGGGGCCGATGATTACCGGTCATGCCGACCAGGACGTGCTCGCCGCCGTACGGGCCCGGCTGGATAATGGGCTCTCCTTTGGCACGCCTACGGCAGTAGAGACCACCATGGCGGACCTGATCTGCGAGATGATTCCGTCCATGGAGATGGTCCGCATGACCAGTTCCGGTACCGAGGCGACCATGTCGGCCATCCGGCTGGCGCGGGGCACCACGGGAAGAGACAAGATCGTCAAGTTCGAAGGCAACTACCATGGCCACTCTGATTCGTTGCTGGTCAAGGCGGGCTCTGGCGCGCTGACCCACGGTGAGCCCAGCTCGCCCGGTGTGCCTGCCGCGCTTGCCGAGCACACCATCACGCTCTCTTATAATGACCCGGAAGGCGTGGAAGCGTGCTTTGCCGAGATCGGCGAGCAGATTGCCTGCATCATCGTCGAGCCGGTGGCGGGCAACATGAACTGTATCCCACCCCAGCCTGGTTTCCTGGAAACCCT
Source organism: Halomonas sp. 141 (assembly GCF_002810305.1). NCBI lineage: Bacteria > Pseudomonadati > Pseudomonadota > Gammaproteobacteria > Oceanospirillales > Halomonadaceae > Halomonas > Halomonas sp. 141. The sequence continues at coordinate 52,986 of NZ_PINZ01000007.1, read as the reverse complement.
GCGCCGTGTGTGCGACCAGTACGGTAGCCTGCTGATTTTTGACGAGGTGATGACCGGTTTTCGTGTGGCCCTGGGCGGGGCCCAGGCCTATTACGGCATCACGCCTGACCTCACCTGTTTGGGCAAGATCGTGGGCGGGGGCATGCCGGTCGGGGCGTTCGGCGGCAAGCGTGACATCATGCAGAACATCTCGCCGCTTGGCCCGGTGTACCAGGCAGGCACTTTGTCGGGTAACCCGCTGGCCATGGCGGCAGGTGTCGCGCTGCTGACCAAGCTGCAGGTGCCGGGTTTCCATGATGCTCTTACCCAGCGTGTGCAAACCCTGTGTAACGGCCTGCAAGAGCGTGCCAACGCGGCGCGAGTACCGATGATGACCCAATCTGCAGGCGGCATGTTCGGCGTGTTCTTCACCTCGCAGTCCCGTGTGGATAACTTTGCCCAAGCCACGGCGTGTAATCCCGATGCCTTCCGCCGCTTCTTTGGTGCGATGCTCGACCATGGCGTCTATCTTGCACCGTCTGCCTACGAAGCGGGCTTCATGTCCAGCGCCCACACGCCCGAAGATATTCAGCTCACGCTGGATGCGGCCGAAAAAGCCTTTGCCGTTATGTAACGATAAGTAACTATCGAGCCAAGCGCCTGCTACACTACAAGAGCCGCTCTCGTCGAGCGGCTCTTGTGGTTACCGAGGTAGCTAACATGAAACGATCATCGGCTTGGCACGCTTCACGTCTATACGGCACGCTATTCACCGCCGAGTGGCGCATTACCCAGGACGGCGACACCGTCGAACACCCTGAAACCCGTGGCACGGTTCCAGCAGAATTTACCTTCGAAGGCGATACGTTGGAAGGCACCGTCAAGGGCAGCAACCGTTCCCGCTCCTCGACCCAAGGCAAGGGCGGTACGCTGACGATGTACACCAAGCCTTGGGTCTTTTGCTGGGACATGGGGAAAGCCTCATTCAAAGGAGAGCGTCAGCAGGTGACCTTATGATTGTTGTCTATAAGATGCTTTTCGAAAAGAATTGTTACTAAAGCAGTGAGTAAAGTAATTTGAATATTTTTATGCTGTTTTGATATTTATGAATAAGTATTTGATTTTTATATATAAAATAGCCAGTTTTATGGTCATTGCGTTGTGATGATTAAAATTCTGATAGTTACATTTCGTGTGCTTTAGCTGCGTTTCCGATAAGCGTAAACTGAGGCTCCCTGTTTGGAGGTTTCGATATGTCGACGGGTACGACGCTTGTCCTGGCCAGTGGAAACGCAGGAAAACTTAAAGAGTTCAATCAGTTGCTTGCCCCGCTTGGGCTCGATGTAAGAGCACAGGCAGAGTTTGGCGTGCAAGACGTGGAAGAAACCGGACTGACCTTCGTTGAGAATGCGCTGTTAAAAGCCCGTGAAGCCAGCCGAGTCAGCGGGTTACCTGCCCTGGCAGACGATTCGGGGCTGGAGGTGGATGCACTGCAAGGAGCCCCGGGTATCTATTCGGCGCGCTATGCAGGTGAGCCCAAGAGTGACGAACGCAACAATCAGAAACTACTGGCGGCGCTTGCCGACTGTGCGGAAGGCCAGCGCAGTGGCCGCTACTGGTGTGTGTTGGTCTATTTGCGCCACGCTGAAGATCCCGTCCCCGTCATCGTACAGCGCAGCTGGGAAGGCGAAATTCTGGCGCATCCCCGCGGGGATGGTGGGTTTGGTTACGATCCGCTGTTCTGGTTACCGGATCAAGGCATGAGCGTGGCAGAGCTTGCGGCAGAGTCCAAGAACCGACTGAGTCATCGAGGGCGCGCGTTGCATGACCTCGTGGATATCCTGAAGGTGGCGCATGGCTGAGGCACTGCCGCCCCTGTCGCTGTACATCCACACCCCTTGGTGTGTCCGCAAGTGCCCTTATTGCGATTTCAACTCTCACGAGCCGGGTGCCCAGACACTCCCTGAAGAGGCGTACCTGGCTGCGCTATTGGCTGATCTGGAGCATGATCTTCCTTTGGCCGCCGAACGCCCGCTGCAAACGATCTTCATTGGTGGCGGCACTCCGAGTCTGCTGTCGCCGGACTTCTACCAGCGGCTGTTTCAGGGCATTCAGCAGCGTTTGGCGTTTGCACCATCGATCGAGATCACCCTGGAAGCCAACCCAGGCACGACAGAGCAGCAGCGTTTCGTCGGTTACCGTGAGGCGGGTATCAACCGGCTATCACTGGGCGTGCAAAGTTTCAGGCCCGCTCAACTGCAAGCGCTTGGGCGTATCCACAGCGGGCAAGAGGCATTGACGGCCGTGGGGCAGGCCAGGTCGGCGGGCTTCGAGAATATCAACATTGACTTGATGCATGGGCTTCCCCAGCAAACGCCCGAACAGGCCATGGAAGACATCGACCAGGCCTTGGCACTGTCGCCAGAGCATCTCTCCTGGTACCAGCTGACCCTGGAACCCAATACGGCTTTTTTTTCACACCCACCTCCGTTACCGGAAGAGGAAGCGCTGTGGGACATTCAGGAGGCGGGGCATGAGCGCCTTGAACAGGCAGGGCTACAGCGTTATGAAATATCGGCCTATGCGCGCCCCGACTTACAAAGCCAGCACAACCTGAATTATTGGCGTTTTGGCGATTATCTGGGCATTGGGGCGGGTGCCCACGGCAAACTGACGCATATCGATAGGAATGGCCAATGGCAGATCGAACGCCGTTGGAAAACCCGCCAACCTCAGTCTTATTTGAGGCGTCTCAACGATCCACGTGGTTTTGTGGCAGGCCAGCAGTTGATCGATGCTGATGAGCTGCCGCTGGAATTTGCCATGAATGCGCTGCGGTTGACGGAAGGAGTAAGCCTGCAGGCGTGGCAAGCGCATACGGGGCAGCCTGTGGAACGGTTACTCGACCGTTTACAAAGTGCTCACAAAAAAGGACTTTTGGTGGAAATGCCTGAAAAGCTGCGTGCTTCTCCTCAAGGTCTATTATTCTTGAACGAATTGCTGGCACTGATCAGCGATGAGTGAACAGTGATCACAAGGGCAGAACCTAATCGTAAAAAGGAGTAAGTGATGCGTATGTTCCGACTACTGACCCCGTTGGCGGCGGCTATTCTGGTGGCGGGCTGTGCCACCACCGACCCTTATGGCGGCCAAACACAACGCTCCAGCACTGCCGTAGGCACAGGCGTGGGGGCTGCCATTGGTGCTGCCGCCGGTGCCTTGTCTGGTGATGGCAGCACCAGCCGTCGTGATCGGGCCTTGATCGGCGCCGCCGTTGGCGCCGCTGCCGGTGCTGGGGTGGGGGCCTACATGGACCGCCAGGAGCAGCAGCTGCGTGAAAACCTCCAGGGATCACGTATCGAGATCGACCGTCGTGGCGATGACATCGTGCTGAACATGCCCAGTAGCGTCACCTTCGGCTTCGACTCTGCTGAGCTGACCAGCGACGCACGCAGCGCACTCAATGAAGTCGCCAATGTGTTGACCCAGTACACGGATACCCGCGTCAATATTGCTGGCCACACCGATAGCACGGGTAACGCGGATTATAACCAGCGGCTTTCCGAGCGCCGTGCCGAATCGGTAGGGCGTTACCTGAGCCAGAATGGCGTTTCCTCCATGCGTCTGAATACCCTGGGCTACGGTGCTACTCGGCCCGTTGCCAGCAACGATTCCGAGCAGGGACGGGCGCAAAACCGTCGTGTAGAAATCACGTTGACCCCGACAGGCAACGGTCAATAAGCCGTAAAAAACCTGTATTGCTCTAGAACGCCCGCTATGCTCCCATAACGGGCGTTCTGTTTATATAGGCATCCTCATGCTGTCATACCAACACGCCTACCATGCCGGTAACTTCGCCGATGTTCAGAAGCATCTGACGCTCTATGCTGTCATCGACCATCTATTACGTAAAAAATCAGCAATTACATATATAGATACCCATGCGGGCAGAGGCTTCTATCCACTGGCTACCGAAGAGACACAGCGGCTGCTGGAGTATCGTGAGGGAGTGTTACCGCTTTGGCAGCATCGCCAGCAGTTGGCCGATCCGCTGCTCAGCGCCTGGCTCGAAGCCGTGGCCAGTGCCCAGCCAGACGCTGATGAACTGTCCTGCTATCCGGGTTCCCCCTGGTGGCTTGCACAGCGTCTGCGTTCGGAGGATCGGCTGACGCTGTTCGAACTGCATCCTGGTGAGCACGAACATCTTGCCAGCCAGTCGCTGCCCAAACGGGCGACACGCATCTTTGGCGATGGACTGGTCGGCCTGCGCCAACAGGTGCCGGCATCGACCCCCAGGGTGTGCGTGCTGATGGACCCCAGCTACGAGCGCAAGATCGAGTACCACGAAGTAGTGGAGAGCACGACCTACGTGCTTGAGAAAGCCAGGCATGCCGTGGTGATGATCTGGTATCCGTTATTACCTGCTGAACACCATCAAGCGCTGCTGGCGGGCCTGCGTGACAGCGGAATTCGCAAAATCTGGCAAAGCGAACTGTTGCTACGTGCCCCTGAAGCGGGTGCCCGCGGCATGTATGGAAGCGGTATGCTGGTCATCAACCCCCCCTGGGGGCTGGATGAGCGTCTGACCAATGCCATGGCTCAGGTAACGCCAAAGCTAAGCGTTCACAGCCGCTTCCGAGCGTCCTGGTTGGTCCCGGAGTAGGGATCCACAGGTATCAAAGGGACTCATGCCAAGTTGTCCAAATCGGACATGACTGCGAGCGGCGTTGCACATCCGATTGTAGGAAGGATGTGCTCCTTTGCTCGTCACTTTCGACAATATTGGCGTGCCACTGGTCGTCAGTTCGAGCCGGGTAGCCGGTTAGGCGAGTTAAGCTGGGGCAGCGATACGAAATTTCATGCTTCAATCCACGTTCATATCGACGACGTTGGCTTGCCACTCTTTGCACAACTTGCGGAATGATCGGCTGTTATCAAGTGCCTGTTGCAGATCGAAGTAAGCGGTGAAAGCAGGCTGATCTAGTACTTCGCTATAGGTTTGGCTTCCCATATTCTGGCGTAACCAGCCTTTTGCGTCTCGTGGTGTCTCTGCGTCGGCTGGAAGTTCATCTGGACAACGAAATCCCCTGCACCCGTCGAGCGATCGTGCTGCGGCAATGAACCAGGCTTCGTATTCTCGCTTTGGCAACACTACCGACAAGCGTCGGTGCGGCACATGCTGCCTTGCGCGCTGATAGATGTCAGCCGCCAGTTCGACTGGACAATCGTCATCGGCGTCCAGCACCACCAAAATCCACCCCTGCTCACCACACTTGGCGGCTGCTAACAGCAGTTGCTTGCGAAACTCGTCTTCTCGATTGAGGAAGCGGTCTCGATGCACGCGAATGGGCGGTAGCGCCTGCGCATAGCAATGTCCGGGGCGCCACTCGTTCAAGCGGCGCAGTAGCACAGGTAGTGCGGCCACCTCGCCATGGCCTTCTACAATGCTGGCTATTTGGATCATGAGGATTCTGTCTCACTGAAAAGGTCACCAGAGGCAGCCTTGTTCTGTTGATCTATGCTCATGCGATCAGGTGCCAGTTGGTTCATGCGCAGCAGTTCTCCTGCCGAGAACAGGTGATCCCGCATCATTTGGCGCGATCCTTCATCTAGCGGCGCAACCTTGGTTTCCCCTGCCTCTGATACTACGGCCAGCACGGCATCTTCGTCGATGTTACGGTCATCCAGCAGGTCCGGGCTGTGGCTGGTTACCAGGATTTGCGTAGTTTTGGACGCACGCACCAACGCCTCACGCAGCGCAGCGCTCGCTGCAGGATGAAGTGCAGTTTCAGGTTCCTCAATGCCGATCAAAGTTGGTGAATAATCCACATTACCCTGTAATAACGCGGCCAGAACACCCAAGGCACGCAAGGTGCCATCGGACATATTTTGAGCAAGGAAGCGCCAGGGGTGCTTGGAGCCCGCCATATCCTGGCGAAACTCCAATGTTTCCATTGGCCCAATAGGCTTGCGTTCCACGCCATGCACCATCGGTGCCACGGAGTGCAAATACTCCTGGATCAGCGCCATCTGGGTAGGTGCTACTTTTTCCAAATGACCGATCACGCTGGCGATGTTCTCCCCAGACGGCCGCAACAGTCGGCCATCTTGCGGCTTCTGTAATTCGCGCATCAGCTTGGGGTTGAGGTTATAGAACCCCATCGCAGTCAAGGCATCGAATACCGGGCGGAAAGCCGTTAGCCCTGAAGCGGCTACCAATGCTAGCCTATCCGCAGTGACAGACGGAAAGGTCGCTTCGCTGCTGTCACGTAATTTGCCTTTGTCGATTCGGAAGAATGGGCCTTTGCCAATACCTGCGATAACACACTCTTCTCTTTGAACCTCGTAACCGCCATTCTTCAACGCTCCTATGACGAAGCCATAGTGAGCGGCTTGGCCACCGTGCATGACAAACTCGATACGAAGTGCGAAATGTGTGGGATGACCACCGCTACGTCGGCGCACTTCGTTGATGCCGCCGCGCTCATTCAAGGCACTATCCAGCGAATTGAACAGCGCGTCGCGTACGAAATGCAGAGCATCCATGAAATTACTTTTGCCTGCACCATTGTGCCCAACCAGATAAGTTAGCGGGCGCAAACATACATCGCTGTAGCCGATGCTCTTGTAGTTGCGCAAGACGATGCGCTTAATAAAAGGAGGATGTATCATTCTTGTCTCTCCGCATCAGACTTTAAATACCTTCATCACACTGGTCTCCAGTGTGTAGTGGTCAAGTGTTTTTGGCTACCGTGATTTGGCTTAGGCGGCGTATCTGCCCCAGCGTTGGTGTCGACGCTCTGGCCTAATTATGTTGCTCGAATTACTTGCCGATACAGAAGCTGCCAAAGATCTCTCCAAGCAGGTCGTCGGCGCTGAACTCCCCGGTAATCTCTCCCAGTGCCTGCTGGGCATCGCGCAGATCTTCGGCCAGCAGCTCTCCTGCACCGTAGCCTTCCAGCTGAGCGCGCCCTGCTTCCAATGCGGCCATGGCACGGTCCAAGGCATCCAGATGGCGGCGGCGTGCCGAGAAACGACCTTCGGTAGTGGCGGAAAAGCCCATCACCTCTTTCAAATGGGCTTTCAAGTTATCCACACCTGCCCCCGTTTTGGCCGAGAGCCTGACGATGGGAGTGCCTGTGGGTAACTCAGATGCTTCGAGCCCTGGCGCTTCGGCGCTGCTGTCGATCTTGTTGCGTACCAGGGTCAATCGCTGCTGGTCCGGCAGGCGGGCCACGAATTCGGGCCAGATGGTCATGGGGTCCGTTGCCTGAGTAAGCGAGGCATCGACCAGCAGCAGTACGCGGTCGGCTTTCTCGATCTCTTCCCAGGCCCGGGCAACGCCAATTTTTTCTACCGCGTCCGGTGTATCGCGCAGGCCAGCGGTGTCGATAATGTGCAGTGGCATGCCGTCCAGGTGGATGTATTCACGCAGTACGTCACGGGTAGTGCCGGCAATGTCCGTGACGATGGCCGTGTCCTGCTCGGTCAGCGCATTGAGCAGGCTGGACTTGCCCGCATTGGGGCGCCCTGCAATCACCACGCTCATGCCTTCACGCAGCAAGGCGCCTTGGCCTGCGGCCTGGCGCACACGCACCAGTGCCTGCTGCACCTGTTCCAGATGCGTTGCCACGTGGCCATCGGCAAGAAAGTCGATCTCTTCTTCGGGGAAGTCGATGGCGGCCTCAACATAGACACGCAGCTCGATCAACTGCTGAACCAGCCCAGAAACGCGCTGTGAAAACTCGCCTTGCAACGAGCGCAGGGCATTTTCGGCAGCCGAGCGTGAGCTGGCATCGATCAGGTCGGCAATCGCTTCGGCCTGGGCCAGGTCCAGCTTGTCATTCAAGAACGCGCGTTCGGAGAACTCGCCAGGCCGAGCCAGGCGGGCGCCCAGGGCGAGGCAGCGCTCCAGCAGCATATCCATGATCACGGGGCCACCGTGCCCCTGCAGCTCCAGCACGTCCTCCCCGGTAAAGGAGTTAGGTCCGGTAAACAGCAGCGCAATCCCTTCGTCGATAATGCCTTGAGCACCACTGAAGGGGCCGTAATAGGCATGACGCGGGGGAGGGCATTGCCCCAGTATGGCCTGAGCGATATGGCGGCTTTCCGGGCCGGATACGCGGATGATGCCCACGCCGCCGCGCCCTGGGGGGGTGGCCAGGGCGGTAATCGTGTCTTGGGTATAGAATCGTTCAGCCATAACGCGTCCCAGAGATCAAAAAAGAGAGTGTATCGTGTATGCAGCGGAAGAAAAGGGCAGGCCTGAAACACCAGACCCCCGCTTTAGCGGGGGTCTGGTAAAGGGCGGGATGAGAGGCTACTTGGTGCGCATCCCTTTACCCACGTTGGGGTCTTTCTCGATATTGCGGGTAATCACGTACTGCTGGGCTACCGAGATGATGTTGTTCACCACCCAGTAGATAACCAGACCCGCCGGGAACCACAGGAAGAAGAACGTGAAGATAATGGGCAGCATCTTCATGATCTTGGCCTGCATGGGATCCGGAGGCGTCGGGTTGAGCAGCTGCTGAACGTACATCGATACCCCCATCAGGATGGGCAGAATGAAGTACGGATCTTTCACCGACAGATCCTGGATCCACAGCATGAACGGCGCATGGCGAAGTTCAACGGATTCCAGCAGCATCCAGTACAGCGCGATGAAGACCGGCATCTGGATGAGGATCGGCAAACAGCCACCCAGCGGGTTGATCTTCTCTTTCTGGTAGAACTTCATCATCTCTTGAGACATTTTCTGGCGGTCATCGCCATAAAGCTCTTTGAGACGCTGCATCTCCGGCCCGAGCTTGCGCATCCGAGCCATGGACTTATAGGCCTTGGCTGAAAGCGGGAATAGCGCGAGCTTGACCAGCACGGTCAGCAGAACGATGGACCAGCCCCAGTTGCCGACCAGGTCATGAATCTTGTCGAGCAGCCAGAACAGCGGGTTGGCAATGAACCACAGCCAGCCATAGTCCACGGTCAGGCGCAGGTTCGGTGCCACCTGCTCCAGGTACTCCTGAACCTTGGGACCCATGTAAAGGGTAGCCCCCAGCGTCGCTTCGCCTTGGGCGGCTACGCTGGTCACTGGCCCTGCAAAGGCGGCAACGTTGCGGTTGCTGGAGTCGGTGGTCGCGTAGTACAGGTTCTGCTGATTCTGAGCAGGTGCCCAGGCAGAGACGAAGTAGTGCTGAATGATGGCGACCCAGCCACCCTGGGCCTCACGGTTCTCGAAACGACCGCGCTGGATATCATCGAAATCGACTTTTTCGTAGCGGGTATCCGGTGACGAGTAGGCGGCGCCCAGATAGGAACTCATGCCCATGGCGACGCCACTGGAGGGGTCCGGGCTGTTATCGCGCGCCAGTTGGCCAATGAAACGGGCACTGACAGGCTCATCAGTGTTGTTGGCCAGGTAATAGCTGACATTGACCGCATAGCTGCCGCGCTCGAAGGTCAGACGCTTGATCACGTCAACGCCGTTGACCTCTGCCGTCAGGTCGACGGTGAGCTCTTGCTCGTCGTTACCCAGGCGGTATTCGGTGTTTTCAGGCGTAAACGTGATGCGGCTTGCCTGGCCATCCAGCTGCAGGCCAGAGCGTGCTACGTAGCTGCGCGTGGCGTTATCCGATAGCAACACGTAGTTGCGTTCAGAGTCCAGCGTCAGCTTGTGCTGTGGCAGAGCGGCATACACGATATCCCCACCAAAGGGGTCGATGCGTACGTCCAGCACATCGGTGGTGACGGCAATGAAATCACGACTGGCGGTCGAGCTTGGCGAGTCGCTCATGCCTTCATCGATGGTGGCCTGAGGTGCGGAAGTACTGGGAACGGAAAGATCGTCGCTGCCGCCTTCACTCGCAGGTGCCCCATTGCTTGTCTGGGTCATTTCGGGAGTGGAGTCGTAGCTGGTCTGCCCGTAATCCTGATTCCACTGTACAACCAGTAGGTAGGCAAGCACTGCCAGTGGAATCAGTAATAAAAGTCGTTTTACGTCCATGAGGGTTCTGCCCGATGGGTGGTGAACATGCTAATGGCGCAGTGTCATTTGCTCGGCCCATGACACACGAAAGCCTGCCAAGCGGCAGGCCGAGGTCGAGCGGCGAGGTGTGTCGTCAAGTGTCACGTGTCTGGCCATGTGATGGCGGAGATGTCGATACCGCCGGAGCCTCGCGCTGAAGCCGTTTCCACATGCCATGTAATTGGCGAGTCAGCGTCTCGTTATCGATCTCCTGTGCGCCTCGCTTGGCCATGATCACGATATCCACAGCGGGTAAGCGATCCTGACGAAGGCGAACGGATTCTCTAACCAGGCGCTTGAAGCGGTTACGATCCACAGCAAGCTTCACATTTTTCTTGCTGACTATCAGACCAATGCGGGGATGTCCCAGGCTGTTCAGGCGCGCTAGCGCCATCATGCCCTTGCCATGGACTTTCAAGTCGGCTTGTTCGAACACGTGACTGAAATCCCCAGCGTTCAGCAATCGCAAGCACCGGGGAAAGCCTTGAGGCGACACACGCAATCCGAGATCAGGCGCTCAGACGCTTGCGGCCTTTGGCACGGCGGCGTGCGATAACGGCACGGCCGTTCTTGGTTGCCATACGAGCACGGAAGCCATGCGCGCGCTTGCGCTTGAGAACGCTGGGTTGAAAAGTGCGTTTCATAACTCGTTATTCCCACGTGGTTTAGGACGGAAATTGAATTCCAGATGACCCGGTCCAGTGAGGAACCAGCCGGGGAGTTTCAATTCAAGACCGGAAATTGTAGAGACTTCCTGGCCTCGGTGCAATTTTTCCTTGCATGAAAAGCGTGAAAAGGGCAATGGCGACCCACGATACCCTGTCAGTCTGACGAACGTCGATGACACCACTATTACTAATGGATTTTCTTAAACCTGTTGTTATTAATAGTGGGGATACTAATTGTGGATAACTCATTTATCTCTATTTTTATCAAGATCTTAAAATGATAAAAAATCTGTGGGTAACTGGCTGTAAAGCAGCGTAAAAGCTGTGATTTATGTGTGATTAACGCAGCATAACTCAGCAATATGCGGTTTTGTACCCATGCCGTCCGCTGCTTTTCCTAAGCCCTCATGGCTACTTGTCCACAGGCAAAAAAGAGCCTCGAGTGCGTGTGGATAACCGTTTCGTTGGGCGCTACAATGGTCGGCCGTTTTCAATCGATGGTGAGATGAGTGTCACTCGCGCTTTGGCAACAGTGCCTGGACTACCTGCAGGACGAACTGAATTCGCAACAGTTCAATACCTGGATACGTCCGCTGCAGGCAGAAGAAGGAGAGTCCAACGAGCTTCGCTTGTTGGCGCCGAACCGCTTTGTGCGCGATTGGGTGAGCGATAAATATGCCAAGCGCATCAGTGAGCTGATGCGTGAGCTTGCCCCTTCCAAGCCTCCCAAGGTCAGCCTTACCGTAGGTAGTCGTCGCACCTCCGCAGCTGCACCGCAGCCTAGAGAGTTGGGCAACCCTGTCTCTGCATCGCCTGCCCAGGCGCCTGCTCCTGCGGTGCATACTCCACCCCGCGGTGAAGTCGGCGATGAGCGTGAAATCGAGCAGTTGCGCGAAGAGCCGGGCGCCGGCCGACGCGGCAACGAGCGCCAGGTACAGGTAGAAGGTAGCCTCAAGCACAGCAGCGGCCTGAATCCCAACTTCACCTTTGATACCTTCGTGGAAGGTAAATCGAACCAGTTGGCGCGTGCGGCCTCTCGGCAGGTATCCGAAAATCCGGGTGGGGCCTACAACCCGCTGTTCCTCTACGGCGGGGTAGGCTTGGGTAAAACCCACTTGATGCATGCCGTGGGCAATGCCCTGGCAGGTAGGCGGGAAAATGCCCGAGTGGTGTATCTGCACTCCGAGCGCTTCGTGGCGGATATGGTGAAGGCGCTTCAGCTCAACGCCATCAATGACTTCAAGCGTTTTTATCGCAGTGTCGATGCCTTGTTGATTGATGATATTCAATTCTTTGCTGGCAAGGAGCGCTCCCAGGAGGAGTTTTTCCATACCTTCAACGCTTTGTTGGAAGGTGGCCAGCAGATGATCCTGACCTCGGATCGCTACCCCAAAGAGATCAGTGGCGTCGAAGAACGCTTGAAGTCGCGGTTCGGTTGGGGCTTGACGGTAGCCATCGAGCCGCCTGAGCTGGAGACGCGGGTCGCGATCCTGATGAAGAAAGCCGACCAGGCCAAGGTCGAGTTACCGCATGATGCAGCCTTCTTCATCGCTCAGAAAATACGTTCCAACGTGCGGGAGCTGGAAGGTGCACTCAAAAAGGTCATTGCCGACTCCCACTTCATGGGCAAGCCGATCACCCAGGACTTCATCCGTGAATCGTTGAAAGACCTGTTGGCGCTTCAAGACAAGCAGGTGGGGGTGGATAATATTCAGCGCACGGTGGCTGAGTATTACAAGATCAAGGTGGCGGACCTGCTCTCCAAGCGACGCTCTCGTTCGGTGGCGCGCCCTCGGCAGGTGGCCATGGCGCTGGCCAAGGAGTTGACCAATCACAGCCTGCCGGAAATTGGTGATGCCTTTGGTGGGCGAGACCATACGACGGTATTGCACGCTTGTCGTAAAGTGAAGGCGTTGCAGGAGGAGAGCGCAGATATTCGCGAGGACTACAAGAACCTCCTGCGCCTGCTGACCAGCTAACCCATTATGTCGGCCTGCTGCGGTGGGCCTTTCAGGATAGAAAACCGGAGTTTCGATGAAATTTACCATTTCCCGAGAGGCGCTGCTTCGCCCGCTGACTCTGGTGGCGGGGGTCGTAGAACGGCGCCAAACGCTGCCTGTGCTGTCGAACGTCTTGATCCAGGTCGAAGGTGATCAGGTAGCGCTGACCGGTACCGACCTGGAAGTCGAATTGGTGGGGCGCACGGTGGCCAGCCAAGTGGACCAGCCAGGCGCAGCAACGGTTCCTGCGCGCAAGCTGATGGATATCTGCAAGTCATTGCGGGATCAGTCGGATATTCAACTGGCTGTGGAGGACGGGCGCGCCGTATTACGTAGTGGTCGTTCGCGCTTTACACTTTCTACACTTCCGGTTGCAGAGTTTCCCAACATCGAAGATGCGGATGGTAGCCAGGAGTTGAGCGTACCGCGCGGTACGTTGAAGCACTTGATCGAGTCGACATCCTTCGCCATGGCCCAGCAGGACGTGCGCTACTACCTGAATGGCATGCTGCTGGAGATTCAGAGCAATCTGCTGCGCACGGTGGCCACCGATGGGCATCGGCTGGCCATGTGCTCACGTCCGGTAGAAGTGGCCGTCAGCCAGGCGCAGAAACTGATCGTGCCGCGCAAGGGTATTCTGGAGCTTTCTCGCTTACTTGACGACAGTGACGAGCCCGTAAGCCTGACGCTGGGCGCGACCCATGTGCGTGCTCACACGGGTGATTTTACGTTCACGACCAAGCTGGTTGACGGTAAATTCCCGGACTACGAACGTGTTGTGCCGCGCAATGGTGACAAGGTGCTGATCGCCGAGCGCGCCGAGTTGCGTCAGGTGCTGTCGCGGACCGCCATCCTCTCCAACGAGAAGTACCGTGGTGTTCGTCTCTATCTGGAAGAGGGCAATCTCAAGGTGATGGCCAACAACCCGGAACAGGAAGAAGCCGAGGAGAACGTCGCTGTCGAATACAATGGCAGTGCCATGGAAGTCGGCTTCAACGTTAGTTATCTGGTGGACGTGCTTTCCGTGTTGAATGAAGACCGCGTTCAAATGACGTTGGCTGACCCCAATAGCAGTGCGCTGCTGGAAGAGCCAGGTGGCGGTGATGCGCTGTACGTCGTCATGCCCATGCGTCTATAAACGGCAGCAGGACGTTATCTATGACGGCGCTTCTGGTTTCAGAAGCGCCGTTTTCACGTGTGCTGGACGGCAGTCAATGGTCTTGAAGAGTGACATCGACGCATGAGCATCAAGGAGCTTACTTTCCACGGCCTGCGTAACCTGGCCCCCACCACCGTGCAGCCATCGCCGCGCATCAATGTGCTGCACGGCGATAATGGCAGTGGCAAGACCAGCGTTCTGGAAGGTATTCATGTGCTGGGTATGGGGCGCTCCTTTCGAACCCGTCAGCTCAAGCATGCCATCCAGACGGAAGCCCCATATATGACCCTGTATGGCCGTTTGGCGGGTGACCCTGAGGTTACCCTGGGGATCAGGCGATTACGCACTCAGCGCGAGCTGGAGCTGCGTTTGAGGGGGGAGAAGGGGGTGCGCTTGGCCGAGCTCGTGGAGGCGATGCCCCTACAGCTCATCAATCCCGATGCCTTCAGGTTGCTGGAGGGCTCTCCTGCCGGGCGTAGAGAGTTTCTCGACTGGGGTGTGTTTCACGTGAAACATCATTTTCTGGATGCCTGGCGAAGAACGCGCCGAGCAGTGAAACATCGGAATGCCCTTCTCAGGCGTGGTAGAATGGTGGCCAGTGAGCTGGTTGTTTGGGAGCAAGAGCTTGCACAGTGGGGCGAAGAGATGGATCGGCTTCGCCTTGAGTGGTTTAGCCAGTTCTTGCCCATGTTCGAAGAAACGCTGCATAAATTGCTGCCGCTACCTGGCCTGACGCTTCGCTATGCCCGAGGGTGGGATAAGCAACGCTCTCTGGCGGAAGTGCTGAGAGATAGCCGAGAGACGGATCAGCAGATGGGGTTTACCCAGCAGGGCCCCCAGAGAGCAGACCTGCGTATTCGATTGAACAAGCAGCCCGCCGTCGAGGTGCTTTCCAGAGGCCAGCAGAAATTGGTCGTCAGTGCGCTGAAGCTGGCTCAGGGGCGGCTTCTGGAAAGTACCACGCAGCGGCACTGTATCTATCTGATTGATGATTTACCTGCGGAGCTGGATGACAGGCACCGCCATCAATTTTGCCATTTACTGGAAGAAATGCAGTGTCAGGCTTTTATTACCAGCGTTGAAGCCACGGCTCTAAGGAATAGTTGGCAAGCCAGTACGGACATAAAAATGTTTCACGTGAAACATTCCCCGGCTGGATGGAGTCAATTGGAGACGGATGGCTAAACGACACGGAACCAGACAGACTTCACGACGGAGTGGTCAATGAGCGAGCAGGCTTACGATTCATCAAGCATCAAGGTGCTCAAAGGACTGGACGCAGTACGCAAGCGTCCGGGCATGTACATCGGTGATACCGACGATGGCACCGGGCTGCACCACATGGTTTTCGAGCTGGTGGATAACTCCATCGATGAAGCTCTGGCAGGCCACTGCAGTGAAATTCGCGTCGTCATCCACCCGGATGAGTCGATCACCGTGAGTGATAACGGCCGCGGTATTCCGACTGAACTGCATGAAGGCGAAGGCGTTTCGGCAGCTGAGGTCATCATGACCGTGCTGCACGCAGGCGGCAAGTTCGATGACAACTCCTACAAGGTGTCTGGCGGGCTGCACGGGGTAGGTGTCTCGGTGGTTAACGCGCTTTCAGAAGAGCTGCGTCTCACCATCTGGCGGCAAGGCGAAGTATTCGAGCAGATCTATCACCACGGCGTGCCGCAGGCTCCGCTTGGTGTCGTGGGCAAAACTGAAAAAAGCGGCACTCGCGTACATTTTCGTCCGTCTCCTGCCACGTTCGCCAATATCGAGTTTCACTACGATATTCTGGCCAAGCGGCTACGTGAACTCTCCTTCCTGAACTCCGGCGTTGCAATTCGCCTGATGGATGAGCGCAGTGGTAAGGAAGAGCTCTTCCACTATGAGGGTGGCTTGAAAGCCTTTGTTGATCACCTCAACAAGAACAAGACCGTTCTCAATCCGGTTTTCCACTTCAATGCGGAGCGCGAAGACGGAGTGGAAGTCGAAGTGGCCATGCAGTGGAGCGATGCGTTTACAGAAAACATCTTCTGCTACACCAACAACATTCCCCAGCGAGACGGTGGCACCCACCTGGCAGGATTTCGGGCAGCCCTCACGCGAACGCTGAATCATTACATCGAAGCTGAAAATCTTCTCAAGAAATCGAAGGTCAATACCTCCGGTGATGATGCCCGCGAAGGTTTGACGGCCATCATTTCGGTGAAGGTGCCGGATCCCAAGTTCTCCTCGCAGACCAAGGACAAGCTGGTTTCTTCCGAAGTGAAAACGGCGGTAGAGCAGGAGATGGGTCGCCTGTTCGCAGACTACCTGATCGAAAAGCCCAATGAAGCCAAGTCGATCGTCAACAAGATGATCGACGCGGCGCGAGCCCGTGAAGCTGCCCGCAAAGCGCGTGACATGACGCGTCGTAAGGGGGCTCTGGACATTGCTGGCTTGCCCGGCAAGCTGGCTGATTGTCAGGAGAAAGACCCCAGCCAGTCAGAACTTTACCTGGTGGAGGGTGACTCGGCCGGCGGCAGTGCCAAGCAGGGTCGTGACCGTCGTACCCAGGCCATCCTGCCATTGAAGGGCAAGATTCTAAACGTCGAGAAGGCACGCTTCGACAAGATGCTCTCTTCCGCCGAGGTAGGCACGCTGATCACGGCATTGGGATGCGGTATCGGCCGCGAAGAGTTCAACCCTGACAAGCTGCGCTACCACTCGGTCATCATCATGACGGACGCCGACGTGGATGGTTCGCATATTCGTACGCTGCTGCTGACGTTCTTCTTCCGCCAGATGCCCGAGCTGATCGAGCGGGGCCATATCTTTATCGCGCAGCCACCGTTGTACAAGATCAAGCGTGGCAAGCAGGAGCTCTACCTGAAAGACGAGCAGGCCATGGTGGACTACCTGACCACGACGGCACTGGATGGTGCAGGGCTCCATGTGAATGCCGATGCACCGGGCATCGCAGGCTCGCAGCTCGAGGCCCTGGTGAATCAGTACCGCAATGTCATGAAGCGGATTGATCGCCTGGCACGTGTTTACCCCATTGAGGTATTGAAGCAGGCAGTACATGCCACTGCACTGCAAGGGGAAGCCAGCCTCAAAGATCGCGGTACCATGCAGAACTGGATTGCCGAGCTTCAGAAAGCCATGGATGACAAAGTGGCGTATGAGGGCGGCCCGCGTTATCAGTTCCATCTTCAGGAAGACACCGAGCGTGGCCTGCACCTTCCCGCAGTATCACTGATTGCTCATGGCGTGACGACCGATTATGTGTGGGGGCTGGATTTCTTCGAGAGTGCCGACTATCGCGCGATTTCAGGGCTTGGGCAAACGCTTAACGGGTTGTTGGAAGAGGGCGCCTATATTGCCCGTGGCGAGCGTCAGAAGCCGGTTAGTCACTTCTCTGATGTGCTGGCCTGGTTGATGCATGAGGGCCAGCGTGGCCTGTCAGTGCAGCGCTATAAAGGGCTGGGGGAAATGAACCCGGATCAGCTCTGGGAAACCACTATGGACCCTGATAGTCGCCGCATGCTGCGCGTGACCATTGAAGACGCCGTTGCCGCCGATATGATGTTCAACACCTTGATGGGCGATGAAGTAGAGCCACGCCGTGACTTTATCGAAACCAACGCTCTGGTGGCGAATCTCGACGTATAGCGCTGTACTCCATTAGCTAGCGGTCGTTAATGAAAGATGTTTCACGTGAAACATTGAATAAGAAAAGCCGCAGTGGGCATCGCCCTCTGCGGCTTTTTTGTATGAGGCTATATATAAGAGCCTGGCATGTGGTCAGGTTTGGCGCTTAACTCACCTTCAGCCACGCCGTGGGTGAGTATCCAGTGCACCGGCTAACAACTGGTCAACGAATTCGGCAAGGTCATTGACGACCAGCGTGTGTTCCAGGCCCACACTTTTGGCTAGCGTTCTCTCACCTTTGCCTGTCTTTACCAGCACACTTTGGCAACCTGCCGCCTCTCCGGCCTGCAGATCTCGCAGGCTGTCACCTACCATCCAGCTACCCCCTAGGTGATCCAGGCCAAGTGCCTGCTGTATTTGCGTCAGTAGGCCGGGCAACGGTTTTCGGCAGGTGCAGTCATCTTGCGGCCCATGGGGGCAATATGCGATGTGCGCAATCTGGCCACCTTCGGCTTCTACCAGGCTGCTCATGCGATGATGCATGGCTGCCAGGGTGGCTTCATCGTAATAGCCCCGTGCAATGCCTGATTGGTTGGTGGCTACCGCCACCGTAAAGCCAGCCTGTGAAAGCCGCGCGATGGCCGTAATGGAAGCAGGGTAGGGCACCCACTCCGCCAGGGACTTGATGTAGTCATCCGAGTCGTGATTGATGACGCCATCCCGGTCAAGAATCACGAGCCGTTCTGGCATCAAAGAAGTCATCGAAGGCATGAAAGTCCTATTTACTGCGTAGGTGCTGATTCAGTAGCGCGAGGGCATGCAGGGTATGGGCAATTTTCTTGCCATCGCTGCCAAAGCGCTGGAAAGGGATTTTCTGGAGATGCTGCAGGCGCGGCAAGGTTGCCAGAAAGCGTTCGCGTACATCGTCCCGGGTGGCCTGCAGGCCGTCCATCAGGGCTGCGGTCAGGCGTTCACGATGAAGTGGTCGTTTGCTCAGCTTGCCATAGAGAGAAAAGATGAAACAGTGCCAATCGCGCACCATGCAGTCGGTGAGTTCGTGTACCTGGCCTGGGTCCGTTTCGAAATCGATGAACACGACCCCATCCTTGTTGACCAGAATGTTGCGTGCAAAAGCCTCGCTAAGGTAGCAGCTGCGCTCATGCACATCATTGAGCGCTGAAATACCGAGGTTTAACAGTTGGTCGATTTCTTCCGGTGTTTGCGCCTGGGTCAATTTATCCAGCAGCGTGGCTGCAGGCTCATCCTCACTGCCTGCATCGGCCAGCAAAAGGGCGTCGGGGGTTTCTGCCAGAATGGTCGGTACGGCGATGCCTGCGGCAGACAGCGCTTTAATACGACTGGCTTCCAGCGCCACGCTCTCTTGGCCGCCCAGGTTGGGCACTGGTTTGAGTGCTTCGATGTTCAGCCAGCGCGCCATCAAGGTCAGCGGCAGGTAAGCCAGCCGTGAGTTCCGTTTAGCCGCTTTTTTCAGCCAGACCTTTCGCCCTGCCAGCTCATAGGATGCCATATTGGACTGCTGCTGAGGCAGAGTATCGAAAAGAAACATATCGTACATGGCCAACTCCCTTGACGGCGTAAGTGCGTGGCCGCCCGGTATATCAGACGCAGCGGCAATTGAAATGTTTCATTAATTTTATCTTGATGTTTCACGTGAAACAAAAGCTTCGTTGAATACATTCAACAAAAAACCCGGCCACCAGGGCCGGGTTGCATGCGCTTACGAGTAGAGGCTTACTGGGGTAGCTGAGAAATATCCGCGACTTCCAGGAAAAGCGCCTGCAGGCTGGCGAGCAGAGCAAGGCGGTTGCGACGCACGGCCTCGTCATCGGCCATGACCATGACCTGATCGAAGAACGTATCGACCGGCTCACGCAGCGTTGCCAGGGTGTCCAGGGCCTGTTGGTACTCACCGGCGGCAAATAGCGGAGCTACCTGCTGCTGACAGTGGATGACGGCCTTCGCCAGTGTCTGCTCGGGGCTCTCCTGAAGCAGTGTGGTATCGACTTGCGTGCTGCCATCGTGCGCCTGCTTGCTCAGGATATTGGAGACACGCTTGTTGGCAGCCGCCAGAGCGGTGGCTTCCTCACGCTGGGCAAAGGCTTTGACGGCACGTAACCGACGCGCAAAGTCCAGCGGCTTGCTGACGGGACGCGCACGCACGGCCAGGTACATATCGGCGGTAATGCCTTCGTCCTGCCCCCAGGCGCGGAAGCGGTCGAGCATGTAGGTCAGCACTTCCTCTACCAGTCCTTCGGCTTTGGGCAGTTGCTGGTGCTGGTCGACGGCGACCTGCAGCAGTTCACGCAAGTCGAGGTTCAGCTCGCCTTTTACCAGGATATTCAGCACACCAATGGACGCGCGGCGCAGGGCAAAGGGGTCCTTGGCGCCCGTGGGGCGCTGGCCGATGCCGAAGATGCCCACCAGCGTATCCAGGCGGTCTGCCAGGGCCAGTGCCTGGCCAGTCAGGCTGGCGGGGATGGCGTCGCTGGCAAAGCGCGGCAGGTACTGCTCTTCCAGTGCCTGGGCTACTTCGGCAGGCTCGCCATCCTGCTCGGCGTAGTAGCGGCCCATGATGCCTTGCAGCTCGGGGAACTCGAGTACCATCTCAGTGACCAGGTCGCATTTGGCCAGTGCCACGGCACGCTGAGCGTGGGCGACATCCCCCTGGATGCGCTCGGCGATGAAGGTAGCAATGGCCGTGCTGCGGCGTGCCTTGTCTGCCAGCGTGCCGAGCTGCTGCTGAAACACGACGCTTTCCAGCTGAGGAATGCGCGATGCCAGCGTTTTTTTGCGGTCGGTATCGTAGAAGAATGCAGCATCCGCGAGGCGAGGACGGATGACCTTCTCATTGCCGGCAATGACCTGATCAGGGTCCTGGCTTTCGATGTTGGAAATGGTGATGAATAGCGGCTTGAGCTTGCCCTGGTCATCCAGCAGGTGGAAGTATTTCTGGTTGGCCTTCATGGAGGAGATCAGGCACTCGGCGGGCACGTCCAAAAAGCGCTCATCGAAGCTGCCGGTCAATGCCACGGGCCACTCGACCAAACCGCTGACCTCGACCAGCAGGTCTTCATCGATGACCGCGTTGGCTTCCTGAACTTCTGCCTCGGCCAGCACCTGTTCACGAATACGCTCGCGGCGCTGCTGACGGTCGGCCAGCACGTAGGCGTTTTCCAGTGCTGCCAGATAATCGTCGGCGTGTTCGAGCTGGATCGCATCCGGGGCGTGGAAACGATGACCGTAGGTGGTGCGGCTGGCCTGCAGGCCTAGTGCTTCTGCGGCAATCACTTCCTTGCCATACAGGGCGACCAGCCAGTGTACCGGGCGGGAGAACTCCACACGAGACGCGCCCCAGCGCATGTTCTTGGGCACCGGCAGCGATTGAAGCGTCTTGCGAATCATCTCTGGCAGTAGCGCCTGGACACGCTCACCTTGCTGCTGCTCCTGGAAGCCCAGCCAGGTGCCTTTATCGGTTTCCAGGTGAATCAGCTCATCTACACTGACGCCACAGGAGCGCGCAAAGCCTTCGGCGGCCTTGGTGGGCACGCCATCCTTGAATGCGGCAGCCAGCGCGGGACCGCGGCGTTCCACTTCACGATCCGGCTGCTTGTCGGCCAACCCCGATACCTGGACGGCCAGGCGACGCGGTGTTGCATAGGCAGTGACGGACTGAAACGGAACCTCTGCTTCCTGCAGACCTTTTTCAATACCCGCAGCAAACGCATCAGAGAGCGCGTCCAGGGCGGTAGGCGGCAGCTCCTCGGCACCCAGTTCCAGTAAAAGCGTATCAACGGCCATTATGCGTCTCCCTGGTCGGCTAGCAGTTCGCGGCGCAGGGCCTCGGGTGCCATGGGGAACCCCGCTGCTTTGCGTGATTCGAAGTAGGCGGTCGCCACGTCACGGGCCATGGTCCGCACACGCAGGATGAAGCGTTGACGTTCGGTGACCGAGATGGCGTGGCGCGCATCCAGCAGGTTGAAAGTGTGCGACGCCTTGAGCACTTGCTCGTAGGCGGGCAGGGGCAGGCTGGCGGCCAGCAGTTTGCTGCACTCTTTTTCCTGATGGTCGAAGGCAGCAAAGAGCTGGTCGACGTCGGCGTGCTCGAAGTTGTAGGCTGACTGCTCCCGCTCGTTTTGCAGGTAAACATCGCCGTAGCTGACCTTGCTGCCGTCCGGCGCAATGGCCCAGACCAGATCGTAAACGCTATCGACGTTTTGCAGGTACATGGCGATACGTTCGAGGCCGTAGGTCAGCTCGCCGGTGACGGGGTAGCACTCGATGCCGCCCGCCTGCTGGAAGTAGGTGAACTGGGTGACCTCCATGCCGTTGAGCCATACTTCCCAGCCTAGGCCCCAGGCCCCGAGCGTGGGGGATTCCCAGTTGTCTTCCACGAAGCGAACGTCGTGAACCAGAGGGTCGAGGCCCAGGCGCTTCAGTGACCCCAGGTACAGGTCTTGCAGATTGCTGGGGGAGGGCTTCATCACCACCTGAAACTGGTAGTAGTGCTGCAGGCGATTGGGATTTTCGCCGTAGCGGCCGTCGGTGGGGCGGCGGGAAGGCTGCACATAGGCAGCGTTCCAGGTTTCGGGGCCAATCGCCCGCAGGAAGGTGGCGGGGTGGAAGGTGCCCGCGCCGACTTCCATATCGAGGGGCTGGAGAATCACACAGCCCTGTTCTGCCCAGTACTGTTGCAGAGCAAGGATCAAGCCTTGAAAGGTCGACACATCGGGTGTCGATTGGTTTGTCGAGACACTCATCGCGGAAAGCACCGTTGACCATGAATTCATAAGCCGTCAAGTATACAATTACAGGCAGATGGGTTATAGGCACGTTAGCAAAACAGCCGCTTTTGATAAGGAGAACGAGATGATCGTGGTAACAGGCGGCGCCGGGTTTATCGGCGCCAATATTGTCAAAGCGCTAAATGCTCGTGGCCGTGACGATGTGATGGTGGTCGACGACCTGCGCGATGGCACCAAATTCGTCAACCTGGCGGACTGCACGCTCGCCGACTACCTGGACAAGGATGATTTCATTGCCCGGGTGAAAGCCGCGCTGCGCGGTGAAACGGTAGACCTGCCGACCATCGATGCGATTTTCCATGAGGGTGCCTGCTCGGATACCACGGAGTGGGACGGCCACTACATGATGGAGAACAACTTCGAGTACTCCAAGGTGCTGCTCAACTACTGCGAGAAGCTGGGCATTCCGTTTCTGTACGCCTCGTCAGCGGCCACCTACGGCGGCAGCGACGTATTCAAGGAAGCCCCTGAGCACGAGAAACCGCTCAACGTCTATGGCTACTCCAAGCTGCTGTTCGATCAGCACGTGCGTTCGCGCTGGAACGAGCTGACTACCCAGGTAGTAGGTTTCCGCTACTTCAACGTCTACGGCCCTCGAGAGCAACACAAGGGCAAGATGGCGAGCGTGGCATACCACAACCATCTCCAGATCCGTAACGGCGAAACGCTGAAACTGTTCGGTGCCTACGGCGGCTATGAGGCGGGCATGCAGAGTCGCGACTTTGTCTACGTCGGCGATGTGGTCGACGTGAACCTTTGGTTCCTGGACAACCCCAGCGCGTCGGGCATCTTCAACCTGGGTACGGGCCGTGCCGAACCTTTCAAGGCGATTGGTGAAGCGGTGATCGATTTCTATGGTCAGGGCGAAATCGACTATATCCCGTTCCCCCAGGAGCTGAAGGGGCGCTACCAGAGCTATACCCGTGCGGACATCGGCCACCTGCGAGCAGCGGGATGTGATGTCGAGTTCAAGACGGTGGCTCAGGGGGTCAAGGCTTATCTGGAGTGGCTGAATGGCTGACTCTGCCAAGCGGCTTCTGGTGGTCGGCCCCTCCTGGGTCGGCGATATGGTCATGGCGCAAAGCCTGTTCATGACTTTGAAGGCGCGCACCCCGGGGGCCACGCTGGGCGTGGTGGCCCCGGCCTGGTCGCAGCCGATTCTCGAGCGCATGCCCGAAGTCGATGAGGTGTTGCCACTGGAGGTCGGCCATGGTGAATTTGGCCTGGCGAGTCGGCGGGAGCTGGCCGCTCGGTTGCGGGGCCGCTTTGACCGCGCCATTGTGCTGCCGCGCTCCTGGAAGGCGGCGCTGGTGCCTTTCATGGCACGGATCCCTGAGCGGGTAGGGTTCCTGGGGGAGCATCGTTACGGGCTGCTGAAAGAGCGCCGCAAGCTGGATAAACAGGTGCTGGATCAGACCGTCAAGCGCTTTGTCTCGCTGGGGCTTCCTGCCTCTGAAGCGCAAACTGGCCAGTTTGCCATTCCCAAGCCCAGGCTCACCATTGACCGTGACAACCTGGTGAATCTGCGGTTGAGCCTCGCGCTCTCTTCCCGCCCAGCAATCGGCATGATGCCAGGCGCTGAGTATGGGCCGGCCAAGCAGTGGCCGCTGGCCTACTTTCACCAGTTGGCGGCGAAGCTCACCCAGGACGGTTTCGAGGTGCGCGTGCTGGGCGGAGCAAAGGACCATGAGGCAGGGCAGGCGATCGTGAAGGGGTTGTCGCATGCGCACAATCTGTGCGGGAAAACCCAGCTGGCCGACGCCGTCGATCTGCTGGCCGATTGCTGCCAGGTAGTGACCAATGATTCTGGCCTGATGCACGTAGCGGCAGCAGTTGGGGTACGTATTCAGGCGCTGTATGGATCGTCGTCTCCTGCCTATACGCCGCCCCTCACCGAACAGGCGTCCATTCACTACCTGGGGCTCTCCTGCTCGCCATGCTTCGAACGGGTTTGCCCGTTGGGTCATACCAACTGTCTCAATGACTTGTCCGTCGAGCGCGTCTATCAGTCGATCTGCGTCGGCCTGCCGTGAGGGGGCTGCCAAGGCAGCTGTCAGTGAAGGATCTCGACTTCTTCGGCTTGATCGGCCGGGGTCTCCATGACCTGCGCCGAGGAACTCTCCTCGGTCTCTCTGCGCTGAGGAGCGAGTCCTTCCCATAGCCGGTGCTGGAGGGCCGTTTCTTCGCGCAGGCGAGCATTGAGCGTACTCAGCCCGTGGGTTTCCGCCAGGGTCGCGCGGCGGCCCAGCAGGGAGGTGCCAAGGCCTGCACGACCCTCGTGTAGCGGCAATCCCATGGCGTCCAGTATGGTGGGAAACACGTCCAGCATGGTGGCTTCGCGGCGTATCCGCTGGGGCACCACCCTGTCGCCTAGCATGATAAAGGTATTGTCGCGATCCAGCGCCGTCAGTTGGTCCCATACCGACACGCGCATGGTCAGGTGGTCGCTGAGCACCACCACCAGCGTATTCTCCAGCAGGTTTTCTGCTTCCAGGCGTTCGATCAGATCGCGGGCCAGCCAGGCCGAACACTCCACGGAGTAAAGAATGTCCTGGCCATCGAAGGCCCCTTGGCGGTCCCGGCAGCGCTGGGCGGGAAAGCCGTTGGGTGCATGGCCCGCGATGCTCAGGTTGACCACTGCCCAGGGGCCATCGTCTTCACGGTTCAAGCGACGTATTTCGTCGACGGTGAAGTCGTAGAGGGTATCGTCATAGAGGCCCCAGCTATTGAGATACTCGGGGTCGTCCATGTCCGTGATGAAATCCTCCTTGCCCTTGACCGTGTCGAACTGATGCCCTCTGTAAAAGAGACCTTTACCCGCAAACTGCGTACTGGCGCCACCCAGATAGCTGAGCCGGTAACCTTGACCCGCAAGAATATCGCCCAGGCAGTCTACGCCAGGCACGACCTGAGAAAGGGGTTCGAACTGGCTGTCATGCAACAGGCCAGCGGGCATCAGGGGCACGCCGCACTGGCTGGCGATCATCCCGGCCATGGTCCAGCCGGTGTTGTCCATTTGCTGCACGCCTTCGAAAACGACGCCACGCGCCCCCAGTGCGTCAAGGTCATCATAGGCATTGCCGAATATGTCGTGACGATAGGTACGCTCGATGCTTTCCAGGTAGAGGAGCAGCAAGTTAGGAGCACCGGGCTGGTCTTCCAGCGGCGGCTGAACGTAGCGTCGATCCAGCCAGGCCCCATCGTCGGTGACGATGGCGGCACTGCGTTGCCCCAGCCCGTATAGCAGCGGGTTTCCGGCTAACAAGGCAATGGCAAAAAAGCGTTCGGTCAGACGCCAGCGCTGGTCGTGACGGGCGATATATAGGACGGAGATCAGCATGGCGAGCACGACCAGCGTATATACCACTGCCATGACCATTTTGCCGCCACCGCCATGGTCGGCCATGCCCGCTTGCAGGTGGAAAAATACCGCGCCCAGGTCCACGCTGCCAAAGCTATCCACCAAATAGACGTAAATGCCAAATAGGCTCAGCGGTAGCAGCGACCATGGCCAGACGGGGCGGTAGCGAGCGTTCAAGGGAGCGCCCCAGCGTAGCTTGAGGCCTATCAGCATCCACACGGTGGCGGTGATGAAAAGCGTCCACCAGGGCAAGCGCGTCAAGACAGTAACGGCATAGCCCAGGCTCGCGCCAATCACGGCCAGCGGTAGCCAGGGAGTCAGGGGGGGTGACTTGGAAGCGAGCATGCCATGTCCCTTTTCGTCGCTTGCTGAATGAGCCTGCTAGCTTACCAAATCTCGACGTTCATGGTCGTGGTAGCATGCAATGAAACTGGCCATGAAGCATGAGCGAATGGATCGCTCATCTCGTTGTTATAGATTCGTTGTTATGGATTCGTTGCTATAGATTCGTTGGTATAAATTCGCTGGGATAGGTGAACTGTGACTCTTGCTGCTGTGTTGATCGTCAAAAACGAAGCCCACCATTTGCGTGAATGTCTCGAAACGCTCACCTGGGCCGATGAAATCGTCGTGCTGGATGCGGGCAGCCAGGATGCCACCTGCGAGATTGCCCGCGCGTTCACGGACAAGGTCCATGTGAATGCCGACTGGCAGGGGTTTGGCATTCAGCGCCAACGAGCAGAAGCCCTGGCAAGCAGTGACTGGATTTTGATGGTCGACGCCGATGAGCGCGTGACCCCTGAATTGCGTGACAGCATTCAGGCGGCCATTCAGCAGCCTCCCGCTGCCTATAGCGTGAGTCGGCTCTCCTGGTGTTTTGGCCGTTTCATTCGCCACTCTGGCTGGTACCCAGACCGGGTGCTGCGTCTCTACCCGAAAGGTCAGGCAGGGTATAACGCCGCGTTGGTGCACGAGAAGCTGGTCGTCGACGCAGGCCTTGCCGAAAAGCCGTTATCCGGCGACCTGCTGCACTACACCTACCGCGATCTGCGCCACTATCTGGAAAAGTCCGCCCACTATGCCCAGGCCTGGGCAGAGCAGCGGGCTGCGCAGGGCAAAACGGCCACGCTATGGCAAGGCATTCGCCATGGTCTGGCCTGCTTTCTCAAGATGTACGTGCTCAAAGCCGGGTTCAAGGATGGCAAGCAGGGGCTGTTGCTGGCGCTGCTCTCTGCGCATTCCACGTTCGCCAAGTACGCCGATCTATGGGTGCGTACCCAAACCGCCGAGAAGCAGCGCTGAGATCTGTTGGGCTGCCGCGTCGAGATCAATGGCAGTCATGTCCTGTGTGTCAGCGCCTGAAGGCGGGCTGAACGCCAGGCGCTTTTCCGCACGGTTGCAGGTTTGCCAGCGGAGCGGCGTGGCAGAGCGTTTGGCCGGATAAAAACCCGCCGTGGCGATGTCCAGGCAGCCTGCAATATGCAGCGGGCCGGTCGAGCCAGCAATCAGCATGTCCGCTCCGCCTAGCTGTAAGGCAAAAGCGTCGACACTTGCGGTGTCGGGGAAGTGGTCTGCTTCAACACCCTGTTTGGCTAGCTGCTCCCTCAACTCTTGTGCCTGAGGCTGCTCACTAGGGCCAGCGCTGATCAGCCAGCGTAGTGGCAAGTGCTGGCACTGCTGGTGAACGTGAGTGATCAACTCGGCGTACTGTGCCACCGATAGATTCACCGCCGAGCCGCCACTGCCAGGATGAACTACCACCACGCGCTCTGACGTATCGTTTATCAACGCTTGGCGCTGTGCATGGCGCAGTGCGTCATCCAGCGGCCAGAAGGGTGGTGAAGGCAGGGTAGAGAGTTTCAGCGAAAGGCGTGCCAGCAGCTCACAGGCCAGATCGACGTTGTACTGGTACTCCGGCTTTGCTGACTGCGAGCGGCGTTGGCGTACCCGCACGTTATAGAACACCTGCGCCCACTTGGTCGCGGGGGCAACGCGCAGCGGAATACCTGCTTTCATGCCTAGCCAACCAATGCGTGGCGTCGAGAACAGCGTTAGCAGGGCATCGAATTGCGATTGTTTCACGTGAAACAATAATGCTTGCTGCGCCGCTTTATCGGCCTGGCTACCGGGGTCGATAATGACCTCATCGACCCATGGGCACGCGTTGGCCAAGGGGGCCGTATAAGCGGGCACCAGCACCGTAACGTGGGGCGCAGGCGATGCCTGTTTCAAACACGCCAAGGCTGGCCACGCCAACATAAAATCGCCGATTTTGTCGTTACGCACGACAAGCAGTCTCTGCGCCATGATTTAGGCCCCATTAATAGCAGCCTGTATACTACAAGAGATTGTAAGGATTGTTTAACAGTGGGCGGCTAGGTAGGGCAAGCGATGGCAAATAAGGTACTGCAACTGTGTCTTTCCGATGGTAAAGGCGGAATGGAGCTATACGTAGACCGAGTGATAGAAGACCTGCTGGCGGAAGGCTGGGACGTCATCGGCATCTGCCTGAAAGACACCAAGGTAGAAACTTACATGCAGCGCAACGGAGTGCCGCATAAGGCCTTTGCTAGCAACGGGCAGGCGCTGGTCAACCTGCTGTCGATACGTCGCTGGTTGAGGGAGGAAAACATCTCCGTCATTCACTGCCATAAATCGAGTGATCTGCGCCTCACTACGCTGTTAAAAGCGCTGATACCAAAGTTGAGAATACTTTATACAGATCACGTTGGCGGTCAGCGCCCTAAAAAAAGCCCCTATCACCGTGTTGCCTATGGCAGCGTTGATCGTGTGCTATCTATTAGCCAGGCAACGTATCAGCGCAATATTCGCAATTTACCGCTTCCCCAGGAGCGGGTGGTTTGTTTACCCCACGGAGTCGATATCGATAAGTATCAGCCCAATCGTGACCCCGCTGCCATTACGGCTAAGCGCGAAGCGCTGGGTGTACCGGCAGACGCGGTGCTCATCGGGCTTCCGGGCCGGGTGACGCCTGGCAAAGGCCAGGACGTCTGGGTAAACGCGCTGCTAGCGCTTGACCCCACGCTTCACTTTTATGCGCTCTCTATCGGTGGCACTGACTATGCGTCAGGTGGCGTGGAAGCGTTCTATGCCGAGCTGCAGCGCACCATCGCGGGCACGCCGCTGGCGGATAAAATCACCTTTCTAGGGCATCGCAGCGACTTGACGGAGATTCTGCCCGTGCTGGACGTGGTGTGTATTCCTTCGGAAAACGAAGCGTTTGGCCTGACGATCATCGAATCCATGGCCTGCGGCATGCCGATCATTGGCTCGAATACCGGGTCGTTGCCGGAGCTAGTGGATGCTGATTCCGGCGTGTTGGTAGGCCCGTTTGACGTGCCCGCCTGGCGCGATGCCATGGACACGCTCATTCGTGATGCGGCCACACGTCAAGCCATGGGGCGTGCCGCGCGGCGGCGCGTGGAGGAGCACTTCAGTAACAAGCAGCACGTGAAGCGCTTAATGGAGATCTACTCAGTGTCGGCATAGCCTGCGTAAAGCGGTGCCATTAGGCGCTTCTCTTGGCTAGGGGCAAACTTCGCCACAGACCGTTCCAGCCGCTGCAAGTTGTCCGCTTGCCATTTGCCCGGCGGGCGCAGTCGGCAGCGGTCGAGATCGATGAGCCAGGGCTTGCCTGCCTCATCCACCAGAATATTGCGCGCATTCAGATCCACATGATCGAGCCCTGCCTGGTGAAACCGCTTGATCATGGCGCCTACGCGCATCAACAGCGCCTCGTCTGCCTCTTCGGCGCTCAGTAAGGAGGCGAGCGCTCGGGCGCCCGGAATGCGCACGGTCAGCAGTGCCGCTTCGTAAGTCAGGCCAAAGCGTGTGACGCAACAGGCCACTGGGCGAGGCACGGGAAGCCCTTGCTCATACAGCGCGGCGGTCAAGCGCACTTCACGAAACGCCCGTGTGCGCTCTGCCCCCAGCCAGACATAGCGCTGCTTGCTGACCTTGGCGATGAGCCCGCCGCGCTGGTAAGGGCGCAGCACCCACTGCTCATGGTCGCGTGCTTGCAGGAACAGGCTGCTGCCACGGCCGGGTGCTTCGCCGACTACCAGGCCTCGCGATTGCCAGTAATATGCCTCGAACAGCGCCGTGCTCAGTGGGTGAGTCGGGGAGGACAGTTGGTGTGATGCGCAGGCGTCACTTAAACTGTCTGCATCATGTAAAATCAGCCCATTTTTCTGCTGGAGTGCCGCTAAGCGCATGAAGCCCTCTCTGCCTGCTCAACCAAACCATATTGCCATTTTGCGCCTCTCCGCGTTGGGAGACGTGTGCAATCTCGTGCCCACGGTGCGAGCGTTGCAGCGCCAGTGGCCGCATGCGCGCATTACCTGGATTATCGGCAAGGGGGAGCACAGTTTACTGGCCGGGCTTTCCGGGGTCGAGTTCGTCGTGTACGACAAAGCGACCGGGCTTGCCGGCATGCGGGCCATCTGGCGTGAGCTGGCCGATACCCGCTTCGACGTGCTGCTGCATATGCAGCAGGCCATTCGTGCCAGTGTGCTCTCGCTCGGCCTCAAAGCCAGCGTCCGGGTAGGGTATGACAAGGCCCGTGCCAAGGACGCCCAGCACTGGTTCACCCAGCACCAGCTAGCCCCCCACGAGAACGCCCATGTGCTGGAGTCGTTCATGGATTTTGCGCGTCTGCTGGGCGTCGAAGACGAGCGTCTGGAGTGGAATCTCGCGGTGCCTGCCGTTGCCTACGAGGAAGCCCGGGCAATCAGTGGCGACACGCCTTATTTGGTGATCAACCCCTGTAGCAATGCGCGCTTGCGCAATTTTCGCAACTGGTCCGTGGAAGGGTATGCCAGCGTGATTGAACACGCCTGGGTACAGCATGGTCTCAAGAGCGTGCTCACGGGGGGCGGTAGCCCCCTGGAGCGTGAAATGGGCGACCATATCGAGGCGCTCTGCCAGCCGGGGAGCGTCATCAATGCCATCGGCGGCACCTCGCTGAAGGGCGTGCTGGCGCTGATCGATAACGCTCGCGCGGTGATTGCCCCAGATACGGGTCCTGCGCATATGGGCAACGCCATGGGCACGCCGACGCTTGGCCTCTATGCCACCACCAACCCTCAGCGGGCTGCGCCCTATCTGTGGCGCGATTTTGCCGTCAATGCGTACCCCGATGCGGTACGCACCTATCTGCATAAATCGGTGGACGAAGTGAGCTGGGGGCAGCGGGTGCGGCATGCCGATGCCATGGACCTGATCAAGGCGGACGACGTCATTGCCAAGTTAGACGCGCTGCTGGCGCATAGCGCAGCGCACACCACAACAGGACTCTCGGATGAAAGTTGATCTAACCGCCCTGGAACATGCCCGCGTACTGGTGGTCGGGGATGTCATGCTCGACCGCTACTGGCATGGCGGCACCTCGCGTATCTCACCGGAAGCGCCGGTGCCCGTGGTACGCGTGGAAGATGCCGATGACCGCCCCGGCGGCGCGGCCAATGTGGCGCTCAACGTGGCGTCATTGGGTGGGCACGCCGCGCTGGCGGGCCTGGTGGGAGAGGATGACAATGCCGAGCTGCTCACCCAGCGCCTGGCGGCAGCCAATGTAAGCACTTACTTCCAGCGCAGCCCTGATGTCCCAACGATTACCAAGCTGCGTGTGATGAGCCGTAACCAGCAGCTGCTGCGCCTGGATTTCGAGCAGCGCCTCGATAGCGTGGACACCAGCGCCCTGCTGGCGCAAGTGGAACAGGCGCTGCCCGAATGCGACGTGGTGATCCTGTCGGATTACGGCAAGGGCACGTTGAATCAGGTCGAGCGGCTGATCGAGATGGCTCGCCAGCACGGCAAGCGGGTACTGATCGACCCCAAGGGTCAGGATTTCACCAGGTACCGGGGAGCCAGTCTGATCACTCCTAACCTGGCCGAGTTCGAGGCCGTGGCGGGCCCCTGCGCCACCGACGCTATCCTGGCCGAGCGTGGCGAAGCGCTGCGTGCCGAGCTGGCACTGGAAGCGCTGCTGATTACCCGTAGCGAGAAGGGCATGACGCTGATCCGTGAAGGCCATGCACCGCTGCACCTGCCCACCCGTGCCCAGGAAGTGTTCGATGTCACGGGGGCCGGCGATACCGTGATTGGCCTGATGGGCCTGG
Source organism: Halomonas sp. 141 (assembly GCF_002810305.1). Taxonomy (NCBI): domain Bacteria; kingdom Pseudomonadati; phylum Pseudomonadota; class Gammaproteobacteria; order Oceanospirillales; family Halomonadaceae; genus Halomonas; species Halomonas sp. 141. Next base: position 21,211 of record NZ_PINZ01000007.1, on the reverse strand, counting down.
CCCTGGCCGCTAACCATGCGCTGCCGGAAGCCATGATGCTGGCCAATCTGGGCGCGGGCCTGGTGGTGGCCAAGCCGGGTACCGCCGCGCTCTCCATTGCCGAGCTTTACACCGCGCTGCATAGCGACAAGTTGGCCGAGTTCGGCGTGATCGAGCCAGCGCCTCTGGTCGATGCCGTTCGCGCTGCGCAGCTGCGCGGTGAGCGGGTGGTGATGACCAATGGCTGCTTCGATATTCTCCACGCAGGCCATGTGGCCTACCTGGAACAGGCCAAGCGCCTGGGTGACCGGCTGGTCGTGGCGGTGAACGATGATGCGTCCATTGGCCGGTTGAAAGGGCCGAAGCGCCCCATCAACCCGTTGAACCGGCGGATGCAGGTGCTGGCGGGGCTCGGCGCGGTGGATTGGGTGGTGCCGTTCAGTGACGACACGCCTGCCGCCCTGATCGAGCAAGTATTGCCGGATATTCTGGTCAAAGGCGGCGACTACCGTCCCGAAGACATTGCTGGCGGCAGCGCCGTGATTGCCAACGGGGGCGAAGTCAAGGTGCTGGGCTTCGAGGATGGTGTTTCCACCACGGCAATGATCAGCTCGATTCTGGATCGCGAAAGTTGATGACCACCCCCCGCTGGCCACGGCTGGCCTATTCGGCAGCGTTGTATGGGCTGGCGCCCTTGATTGGCTGGCGCATCTGGCGTGAGCAAGTCCCCACGTACTCACGACTCCAGCGGCTGGGACTGCGCCTTGAACCACTCCCGCCCGCGCCGCGACTTTGGCTGCACTGTGCTTCCGTGGGGGAAGTGCGCGCCGCACGCCCGCTGATCGAAGGGCTGCTGGAGCGCTTTCCTCGCCACAGCCTGCTGCTGACCACCATGACGGCTACCGGCGCCAGACAGGCACAGGCGTTGATAGCAGAACAGGAGGCTGCCGACCAGACGCGCCTTGCCCACCGTTTTTTGCCGTTGGATTTTCCCGGCGCGGCCAGGCGTTTTGTGGCTCGCGTACAGCCGGACCTTGCCATCCTGTTTGAAACCGAGCTGTGGCCGAACCTGCTTCACGCCTGCCATCGGCAGGCGGTGCCCGTTGCCGTAGTGAACGGCCGACTATCGCCCCGCGCGTTTGGCCGCTACCAGCGTTTGCGCCCGCTGATGCAGGGGGCCTTGGCCAACGTGACGTGGCTGGCTGCCAAGTCGCCAGAGGACGCCGAGCGTTTTCACGCGCTGGGCTGTGCGGCTGAATCCACCACCGTGGTCGGGTCACTGAAGTTCGAACAAGCCTTTCCTGAAAGGCTATTGGAAGAGAGTGAGTACTTACTTAATGCCTGGGGTCAGCGTCCCGTGTGGGTCGCTGGCTCTACCCGAGACGGGGAAGAGGCGCTGCTGCTGGCTGCCCATCGTCAATTGCTCACGCGCTTCCCCGCGGCGCTGTTAGTGCTGGTGCCCAGGCATCCACAGCGGTTTGATGAAGTGGCGGCCCAGTGTGAGCGTGAAGGGTTCAAGGTGAGTCGTCGAAGCCAGCAACAGCCCGTCACGCCCGCCACCCAGGTCTACCTGGGGGATACGCTGGGCGAGCTGGCGACGCTGTACGCTGCGGGCAGCGTCGCCTATGTGGGGGGGAGCCTGGTGCCACTGGGCGGGCACAACGTGTTGGAACCTGCTGCGCTGGGTAAGCCCGTGCTGTGTGGTCCGTCGCTGGAAAACTTCAGTGATGTTGCCGAACCGCTCTTGGCCGCCAAGGCACTAACGATGGTTGACACGCCAGATGCGCTGGCAAGCGTTCTGGTAGAACACATCACCAACCCTGAGTGTGCCAGGCAGCGCGGGCTGGCTGGGCAAGCGGCCATCAAAGCTCAGCGCGGGGCGCTTTGGCGCACGCTGGATGGGCTTGGCCGGTGCCTGGCCTTGGCCGGGAATTAGTCCTGGCCAAGGCCAGGCTTTGGCGAGAGCTCAGCGTAAGGCCGTGCGCTCTACGCCATCCGCTTTACCCAGCAGCAAGACATCGGCGCCGCGTGCAGCAAACAGGCCGTTGGTCACCACGCCGACGATGCCATTGATCCGTGCTTCCATGGCTACCGGGTCGTCGATCATGAAGTTGAAGCAGTCGATGATCTGGTTGCCGTTGTCGGTGATGACGCCCTGACGGTAAACGGGGTCGGCACCGAGTTTGACCAGCTCGCGGGCCACATAAGAGCGCGCCATGGGAATCACTTCTACCGGCAGGGGAAAGTTGCCGAGCTGGGCGACGTATTTCGAGCCATCGGCAATACAGATGAAGCGCTCGGCGCAGGCGGCGACGATCTTTTCACGCGTCAGTGCGGCACCCCCACCTTTGATCATATGCAAGTGAGCATTCACTTCGTCGGCACCATCGATGTAAAAGGGGACGTTGCCAACGTGATTGAGCTCGAAGACCTCGATACCCTGTACTTTCAAGCGCTCTGCACTGGCCTCAGAGCTGGCCACGGCCCCTTTGAAGCGGTCGCGTAACGCGCCCAAACGATCAATGAACAGGTTGGCGGTGGAGCCGGTGCCAATGCCCAGCACGGTGCTTTTTTCGAGATATGGCTCGATTTCATCGAGCGCGGCATCGGCGACAGCGGCTTTTAGTTCGTCTTGTGTCATGATGGAGTCCAATCAGGGTGGGCAGTCGTGCTTAGTATAACGGCCTGAACGCCCGCTGCCGATGGCAACGCCGCTAGACGATGGCGGCTGTCATCTGCTACCAATAGAGGTTTTGTTCGCACCCGCCAGGGTCACGCCATTTTTCCGGGATATCAGCATGCTCGAAGCAACCGTCAAAAAGATTCTCCAGGCCCGTGTCTACGAAGCAGCCTGCGAGACGCCTATTTCCCCCGCTCCCTTTTTGTCGCGTCGTTTCAACAACCAGATTTTGATCAAGCGCGAAGACTTGCAGCCGGTGTTTTCGTTCAAGATCCGTGGGGCCTACAACAAGATGGCCCAGCTCACGGAAGAACAGAAAGCCAAAGGGGTGATTGCTGCCTCGGCGGGCAACCATGCACAGGGCTTGGCCATGGCGGCCAAATTGATGGGCGTGAAGGCCGTCATCGTGATGCCTCGCATCACACCGGATATCAAAGTGCAGGCGGTACGTGCGCGGGGGGCAAAAGTGGTGCTGAAGGGCGACGCCTTTGCCGCCGCCGCCGAGCATGCGCAGGAGCTGATCAAGGAGCATGGCTACACCTATATTCCGCCGTTTGACGATATCGACGTCGTGGCGGGCCAGGGCACCATCGGGGTCGAGATTCTGCGTCAGCACAGCGGGCGGCTGGATGCGATCTTTATCCCTGTAGGCGGTGGTGGGCTGATTGCCGGGGTGGCGGCCTACGTGAAATACCTGCGTCCTGATATCAAGATCATTGGCGTCGAGGCCGAGGATAGCGCTTGCTTGAAAGCGGCTCTGGAGGCCGGGGAGCGCGTCGTGCTGGAGCAGGTGGGCGTGTTTGCAGAAGGCGTGGCCGTGGCGCAAATTGGCGACCTGCCGTTCTCTCTGGTACGTGACCTGATCGACGATGTCATTACCGTGAACACCGATGAGATGTGCGCGGCGGTCAAGGACATTTTTGAAGATACCCGTGCCGTGGCGGAAACGTCTGGAGCGCTGTCGTTGGCCGGCCTGAAGAAATACGTGCAGCAGACCGGTGCCGAGGGGGAAACCCTGCTGTGCATCAATTCGGGAGCCAACACCAACTTTGACCGCCTACAGCATATTGCCGAGCGGACGGAGCTGGGCGAGCAGCGCGAAGCCATTCTGGCCGTCACCATTGCCGAAAAGCCTGGCAGCTTCAAGAAGTTTTGCCGAACGCTGGGCAAACGTATGGTGACTGAATTCAGCTACCGTTATGCCGATGACAGCGAAGCCCATATCTTTGTGGGCGTGCAGGTCAAGCCAGGTGGCGAAGACCGCCTGGCGGTGATCGAAAAGCTGCGCGAAGGCGGGTATCAGGTCGAAGACTTGACCGATAACGAACTGGCGAAGCTGCACATTCGCCATCTCAGTGGTGGTCGGCCCCGGGAGCACTTCGAGGAGGAACTTTACCGTTTCGAATTTCCGGAACGTCCTGGCGCCTTGATGAACTTCCTCACCCAATTGCCCCATGACTGGAATATTTCACTGTTCCACTATCGCAACCACGGGGCTGCTTATGGTCGTGTGCTGGTGGGCATGCAGGTACCCAATGAGGATCGCACCCATGTGACCGAGTACCTGGACGCCATTGGTTACCGCTATTGGCAGGAGAGCGACAATCCCGCCTATCGGCTTTTCATGGCGTAAATGAATGTAAGTGTTTGCTAACTTCGCAGATAAGGACTGCCCGCCAGGTTCACAAGACTAAAACGTTTAATTAAGGGGTGAAAATAGTGCCAATAGCGGTTGTCACTACCCCCCTTATAGCCCTATAGTCATCGCCACAAATAATGAGGTGTGTCATCTTTCCAAAGGCAACTCCTTGGTGACGCACCCAGGGCTACCGGCACTTGGAAAGACGTTGGAGATTTGGCATGCGGCGAAGAAAACCTGATATGGTCATGGCGCTAACCGTGGTGTTTTTACTTGGGGTTTTGGCGACTGGCTATGCCCAGGCAATATCGGGAAGCTGATCGATGTCTGCAGGCTAGAGCGGTATCGACGTCGCGAGCCTGCAAAAGATCAAACAAGAGGGCTGATCATGGATCAGCCCTTTTTTATGGGGCGTACCGTAGCTTGATCGCTGACCACTGCCTTCAGAGGAATATCCCAGGGCTCCAACGGCAGCTGGTCGACCTGTTGGCAAGCGTGCGCCACCCCAATCAAGGCGGGAGCCGGGCCAGGTCTGCGCATGAAGGCTAGGCTGCGGTCGTAAAACCCTCCCCCCATGCCCATGCGGTTGGCCTGCTGGTCGAACCCGACCAGCGGTACGATCAGCGTATCCAGTGCCCAGGCGGGTAGCCGATGGCCACGGTGGGCAGCAAACCTTGGGCAGGGTTCGGCAATGCCGAAACGATTCTTGACCATGGGGGTATGCTGGTCGTAACGCACGAACCATAGGCTATTGGCGCTGAAAGGGCGTAGCACAGGAAGGTAAATCGTGGTGCGTCGCTGGCGAAGCCATGCGATCAGGGGTGTCGGGTCGATTTCGCCATTGACCGGCAGGTAGAGACTGATGCGTTTGGCGCGTCTGATTTCGGGCTGATGCCTCAGGCGCTGGCAGAGTGAGTGGGCCGCCTGCTGTTGCTGTTTGGCGGTCAGCGCCTTGCGTCTGCGCTTGAGTTCACGGCGCAGGGCCTGCTTTTCATCGGGCGTCGTATGCGTCATCTCTATCAGGCCATGTTGAAGTGTTCCCCAGAATGCCGCTGTCGTTCTGGCCCTGAACCTATGGGTTCAGGTGGGTGGCCGCAGCCAGACCGTCAGGCTTTCCGACGCACGGACATGCGCACGGGTCTGGCTAGCATTTGGCCCCCTGGTACTGCGTATAGGCTCGAGGGACTATAACGACTGGCGCGCATTCCAGAGAACATCCCTATCCTAACAGAGGCGCTGCCAATGCCAAAGCATCCATGCCCCGAACGGCTCTCTTTACGCGTCCGTTGGCTTGCGAGTACCTGCCAACGCTCGTTCGAGGCGCTCATTGAGGCGGCTCAGGTTAGCCTCACCCGCACGGTGCTCGTCCAGCGCTTCCAGCAATTCATGGGTGATGTTCAGCGCGGCCATGATGGCAATGCGCTCGTTGCCTAACACGCTGCTCTGGGCGTGAATACCGTGCATGGCTCTGTCCAGATAGCGAGCAGCGCGCTCCAGCTGCACCTCCTGCCCGTTATCGCAGGCAATGACATAGCTGCGCCCCAATAGGGTGATCTCTTTCGTTGGCCGCTTGGCGGTACTCATCATTGACTCCAGCACGGGCCAGTCAGGGCCCCAATGCGTTAACATCACATAAATAGGATGGATAGACGATATTCACTATAAGAGAGCCGCTCGTACGGGGTCAACGCACGTACCGGCCGCGCTCTGCGCAGAATCTTACTCTGACTTTTGCTAAAGCGAGCACAAAACATGTCATTGATTGACGAGCGCCAGGACTTTTCTGACGTGGCGGATGTATTTTTATTGCACGGGAGCATGCAGTCTCCCGCTTTTCTGGATGGGCGCCTATGTGGCCTGCTGGCGCTGCGTGATGTGAGTGCCGAAGGGTGGCTGGAAGAGGTTTGCCTGGGCCTCGGTGTCGAACAGCCTCGGGACCAGGCAAGTGCAGAGCGACTGTTGGGCTGGCGACGTCAGACGCTGGAAGCCTTGAGTGCCAGCGACTTGAATTACGCGCCGCTGCTGCCGGATGAGCTGTTCTCGCTTGCCGAACAGGCCCAAGGGCTCAAGGAGTGGACGCTGGGCTTCATGGAAGTCGTCGAAGAGGTGGCCGATGACACGCTGCGAGAGCGCTGGTCGCAGACCCTGCGTGAGGCCATCGAAGATCTGGCAGGGCTGAGTCAGATCGAAACCGATATCGATGATAGCCCGGACAACGAGAACGACCTGTTTGCATTGACCGAGCACGCGCGCATGGCGGCCATGCTGCTGTATACCGAGCAGCACCCGGGCCAGCCCCAGGTCGAGCAGGTCGACGCCCCCGTCCACTGATATCTGACTGTTCTTCAGAATACGCAAGGAGCCACTATGTTGCCTGAGCTATTGCCGCGCCCCGCGCCCATTGGGCCCGACGAGTACCGCCAGCGGCGTGAGGCGCTGATGGCCCAGCTGCCGCCGAACGCGGCCATGCTGATCCCCGGTGCGTCGCTGGTGACGCGCTCCCACGACAGCGAATACCGCTTCCGTCAGCAGAGCGACTTTTACTACCTCACGGGCCTGCAAGAGCCCGACGGCCTTCTGGTGCTTCTGCCTGGGCGTGCCGAAGGCAGCAGCGTGGTGTTCTGCCAGGACCGGGACCCCACGCTGGAGGCCTGGACGGGCCGTCGGTTGGGTGCGGGCGGGGTGGAACAGCAGCTGGGGGTCGACCAGGCCTTCGAGAACGCCCAGCGCGATGTGCAATTGGCAGCGCTGCTCGATGGCCGCGAATTGCTCTACGCGCCGCTGGATAACCCCGAAGCGACCAGCCTGTTGGAAGAGGCGCTAGCCCAGGCTCAGGCGGGCGTGCGCCGTGGTAAGCCTGCCTTGAAAGGCTGGCTGGATTGCCGCCCACTCATCCATGAGATGCGGCTGATCAAGAGTCCGGGGGAAATCGCCCTGCTGCGCCATGCGGCGGCCATTTCTGCTCAGGCTCATGTGCGTGCCATGCGCACCTGCCAGGCAGGCGTGTATGAGTACCAGCTTCAGGCCGAACTGGAGCACGCGTTCATGTGGCAAGGGGCCAGTGGTCCCGCTTACAGCACTATCGTGGGCGGCGGCGCCAACGCCTGTGTGCTGCACTATATTGAAAACAGCGATGCGCTGGAGGCAGGGGCGCTGGTGCTTATCGATGCGGGCGCTGAGTTCGACCTCTACGCTGGCGACATCACCCGCACTTTCCCGGTCTCCGGTCGCTTCAGCGATGCCCAGCGAGCGCTCTACCAGGTGGTGCTGGAGGCTCAGGAGCGTGCTGTGAACGCCGTCGCTCCGGGCGCTACCCTGGCCGATATTCATCACGGGGTCGTGCACGATTTGACCAAGGGCCTCATCGACCTGGGGCTTTTGGAAGGCGAGGTGCAGGCACGTATCGATGACGAAAGTTATCGACGCTTTTATCTGCACTCTACGTCGCACTGGCTGGGTCTGGACGTCCACGATGTGGGGACCTATCGACTCGATGAAAACACGCCCAGGCCGCTGGCGCCGGGCATGGTACTAACCATTGAGCCGGGCCTGTATATCCCTTGTGATGACGATATTCCTACGGCTTACCGTGGGATCGGTATTCGTATCGAAGACAACGTGGTGGTTACTGCGCTTGGGGGAGAGGTGATCACCGAGGGAGTTCCCAAGCAGGTCGAGGCCATCGAGCAATTGATGGCTAAATAGTGACCAGCCTACAAAGCTAAAGAAGTCGTTATGTAAATTACGTTATGGGTTACGATGATTCGCATGGGCTGAACAGCCAAGCCAGGAGAGGTGAATGCAGGTGTCCGCAGCGGTAACAGAAGCTTCCAGTGAGCGGCCTGCCACTCACGATATCGTGATCGTGGGTGGTGGCTTGGTAGGCGCCAGCCTGGGGTGCGCCCTCGCACCTCTGATAGAGCGTTTTGGTTGGCGCGTGGCCATGATCGAGGCCAAGGCACTGCCCGACACGAGTGACCAGGCCACCTGGCAGCCCAGCTTCGATGCGCGTGCCAGCGCCATTGCCGAGGGTTCCGCCCAGCGCTTTCGCCAACTGGGCGTGTGGCAGGAGATGCAGGCCGAGGCCTCGCCCATCCAGCGCATTCATATCAGCGAGCGAGGACGTTTGGGGGCGACGCGCCTGAGCGCGGAAGAGCTGGGCGTCGAGGCGCTGGGACATGTGATTCCCAACGCCTGGATGGGGCAGGTGCTGCACCGTCGATTGCAGCAACTCCCCATCGAGTGGCACTGCCCCGCCTCGGTCACGTCGCTGACCCCGCAGGCGGGGGGGCAGCATCATCTTCGCCTGTCGAATGGCAGTGAACTGACTGCCACGCTGACGTTACTGGCCGACGGAGGCCGCTCGGGCTTGAAAGAGCAGTTGGGCATTCAGAGTCGCCGTCACTCTTATGAACAAACCGCCGTGATTGCCCATGTGGGGGTCAGTCAGCCGCACCACGGGGTCGCCTACGAGCGCTTCACCGCAGACGGCCCCATTGCGCTGTTGCCCTTGCCCGGTCAGGCCATGGAGCTGGTCTGGACACACCCCAGCGGGGGTGAGCAGGCGCGCATGGCGCTGTCTGAGCAAGCTTTTTTGAGCCAGCTGCAGCAAGCATTCGGCGACCGGGTAGGCCGCTTCAATCGGCTTGGGCAGCGTTATTGCTATCCGCTTTCGCTGGTGACTGCCGAAGAGCCGGTAAGGCCGGGGCTGGCGGTGCTTGGCAATGCTGCGCACGCGCTGCACCCCGTGGCCGGGCAGGGCTTCAATCTTGCGCTGCGCTCCGTGATGGATCTGGTCGAGGCGCTGGCCCAGGCTGCCCAACACCAGCATCCCTTGGGCAGTCTGGCAACCCTGGCGGCTTTCGAGCGCCGCCGTGCCGATGACCGTGCCAATGTCATCCGTTTCAGCGATGGTCTGGTGCGGCTGTTCGGTGCTTCGCTGCCACTGCTGCCCCATGCCCGTGGTGCCGGATTGATCGGCCTGAACCTGGTGGGACCGCTGCGCCGGGGGTTGGCACGCCGAGCCATGGGGCTAGAACGATAGCGCTGACACAATAAGGATTGGCTATGACGATTCAAGCAGAACAGGGAGCCACGGTCACGCGTTTCGATGCGGTGGTGGTGGGGGCCGGCATGGTCGGGGCCAGCGTGGCAGGGTTGCTGGCCAAGGCCGGTATGCAGGTCGCGCTGGTCGAGGCCCGTGAGAAGCCTCTGCAGTTGGAAGAGGTGGCCCAGGCGCTACCGGCGCCCCGTGTCAGCGCCCTGACGCCGGTGTCACAGCGGCTGTTGAACCATCTGGGTGCCTGGCCTGCCATGGCGGCGACGCGTATCACGCCTTACCGTTACATGCAGGTATGGGATGCCGAGGGCAGTGGCAACATCCACTTTTCGGCGGACGAGGCGGGCACCGCCGTGCTGGGGCATATCGTCGAGAACGACGTGACCCTGGCCGCACTCAATGCACAGCTGGCCAACCTGCCGACGTTGACCCGGCTGAATGGCGTGCGCGTCTCCGCGCTACAGACCAGTTCCAAAGGGCGCTGGCTGGTATTGGAGGATGGCCGCCAGCTGGAAACCCCGCTGCTGGTGGCGGCCGATGGTGCGCGCTCTGTGCTGCGCGAACTGGCGGGCATCGAGGTGGCAGAGGAGTCCATGGGCCAGGAAGCGGTGGTCACCACCGTGCGCTGTGAGCACGCCCATGGAGCGACGGCCCGTCAGGCCTTCGTAAGCGGCAGCCCGCTGGCTTTCCTGCCGTTGACCGTGGACGGCGATGATCGGCTGTGCTCGATTGTGTGGTCCGTGCCACCCGAGCAGGCGGCCCGGCTTGAGTCGCTGGCACCGCAAGCGCTGGGAGAGGACTTGGGTCGCGCCTTCGATCACCGTCTGGGGGCTGTCACGGTGCTCGATCGAGCCTATCGCTTTGCGCTGGTACAACGCCACGCCCGCAGCTATGTGCAGGAGCACTTTGCCCTGGTGGGGGATGCGGCGCACAGCATTCACCCCTTGGCGGGGCAAGGGGTGAACCTTGGGCTGATGGATGCGGCGGTGTTGGCGGAAGAAGTGGTTGCTGCCTGGCGGCGTGGCTCGCCCTGGGGCAGCCTGGCCATCCTGTCGCGCTACGAACGCCGCCGTCGCCTCGACAATACGGCCATGCTGGCCCTGATGAAGGGCTTCAAGGGGCTGTTTGGCAGTCAGCAGCCGGGCCTGACCCTGCTGCGTAATGTCGGCATGAGTGGCATGAACCAGTGGGTGCCACTCAAGCGGCTCATCATGCGCCAGGCCACCGGTGAAAGAGGTCGCCTGCCGAGCACGTGCCGTTAGCGACGCCGGTCGACGACATTGAGCGCTTTCAACAGGTTGAGCGCTTCGCTGAGCTGATAGTCGTCGCGCAGCCGCTGCGACATGGCTGCGCGCTCGCGAGGCTGGTTCTGACTGCCCAGATGCCCTTCCAGGTCGGCTTCGCGCAGTTCACGGCGGCTTTCGGCCACTTCCAGGCGGCCACGCACCACTTCCACGTCCGGCTCGATGCCCTGCGCCTGGATGGAGCGGCCATTGGGCGTGTAGTACAACGCCGTGGTCAGCTTCAGACCTTCGCCGTTGCCTAGCGGCATGATCTGCTGCACCGACCCTTTGCCAAAGCTTTCGGTGCCCATGATGACCCCGCGACGCTGGTCCTGAAGCGCGCCTGCCACGATCTCTGCGGCGGAGGCGCTGCCGCTGTTGATCAGCACCACGAGCGGTACATCACGCGCAGGCGTATCGGGCGATGCCGAAAAGGACATCTCGGTATCCGACAGGCGGCCTTCGGTATACACGATCAGCCCGCTATCCAGAAAGAGGTCGGCCACGCCCACCGCCGCCTGCAGTACTCCGCCAGGGTTGTTACGTAAATCCAGAATCAGGCCTTCGAGCGGCTGTTCGCGTGCCATGCGCTCGAGGGCGCGGCGTGCCTGTTCCGGCGTGCGTGATTGGAACTGGCTGATACGTAAATAGCCGTAGCCAGGCTCCAGGGTTTCATGGCGCACACTTTCGCTACGGATGATTTCCCGGGTCAGCGTAAGGTCTCGTGGGCTATCTTCGCCCGCGCGCAGAATGGACAGCCGCAGCTGGCTGCCCGGCTCGCCCCGCATCAGGTTGACGGCTTCCTGCAAGGAGAGGTTATCGGTGGGTGTGCCATCGATGGCGATGATGATGTCCCGCGACAGCAGGCCCGCGCGGGAGGCCGGTGTATCGTCGATGGGAGTGATCACCATGAGTTGACCATTCTCGGTGCCGACTTCGATGCCGATGCCGCCGAACTCGCCCTGGGTGGACTCGCGAAGGCTCTGGTACTCGTTGGCATCCAGATAGGCCGAGTGAGGGTCCAGCTCGCTGAGCATGCCACGCATGGCATTGCGCAGCAGCGTACGATCATCCACTTCCTCGACATAGGCCCGTTTGATGCGTTCGAACACCTCGGCGAAGGTCTGGATCTCTTCCAGCGGAAGGTCGTCGGCGACGCTATTGGCCGTTTGAGCCGCTAGGGGTAAGGGTGCTGCCAGCAGCGCGAGCGGAAGCAGGGTCGCCAAGAAACGCTTGGCAGGGGCCGATACCTCGGTTACAGATAGCGTCATGCGTACTCCGCTAGGCGAAAGGCAGCGCCGCTGGGCGCCGCATGGGTTAGACGGTCGGCGCGACACCTTCAAGGGTGCCGCTGCTATCAGCTTATCCCGTCAACGTCGTGCAATCCAACGTTGCGGGTTAATGGGGGCGCCACCTCGCCGCACTTCGAAATAGAGCGCGGATGAAGGCTGCCCTCCGCTGTTGCCCACTCGGCCGATGCGGTCGCCCCGGTTTACTTGCTGGCCCGGGCGGGCATCGAACTGCTGAAGGTGGGCATACAGGGTCATGATCTGATCACCATGATCGATGATCATCAGGTTGCCAAACCCCCGCATCCAGTCCGCAAAGACCACGCGCCCAGAGTGGACGGCCGTGACCGCCGTGCCGGCGCCCGCTTGAATCACGATACCGTTGTAATGCACGCCCTGACGGCGCTGGTAGCTGGCCGTGATGGCGCCCTGTACTGGCCAGGGCAGGTCGCCCTGGGTGCGGGTGATGTTGGTGGAGGGCGTCGGCTCGGCCAGTCGGGCAAGCTCGGCCTGGATGGCGCGTAGCTGCTGTTCGGCCTGCTCGCGGCTCTGGCTGAGGTCGGCCAGACGGTCGGCTTCGCTCTCGTAACGATCATCCAGCGTGGTCACGACGCTGCGCCGTTCCTCGGTACGGCGGGCCAGCAGCGCACTCTGCGCTTCCAGTTCGTCCGCCAGGGTATCCAGCCGGGTCTGGCGCTCGGCCAGCGCCTGCTCGGTATCCACCAGCGCGGTATCCAGGCGGGCAATGTCGCCCAGGCGACGTTGCCGTGCCTGCGTCAAGCGGTTCAGGTAGGCCTGCATGCGGTCCAGCTCTGCGGGGTTGCTTTGGTTCAACAGCAGCTTGAGCTGCGGGGTGGGGCCCAGCCGGTAGAGGGCCGCCAGTTGCTGGCCCAGCGCTGCGTATTGCGCCGCTCTTTCCTGCTCGAGCCGCTCACGGTGCTGGCGCAATTGCTCGCTCTCTTCGTTCAGTTGGCGGCGTTCCCCCTGCAGCTGGTCCAGACGCTGGTGCGTTTGGGCCAGCTCCGTCTCGACGGCACGCAGGGCCTGCTGGGCGCTGTCACGGGCCTGGTCCGTCACGCCCAACTGCTGGGTCATGGCATCGATTTGCTGGCCTAGCGCATCCAGCTGCTGCTGGGCGGCACGCTCATCCTGCGCGACGGCAGCGGGCGTGCCCAGCATCAGCAGCGCCAGCAAGGGCAGCCGTTGCCACGATGGCATTAGGCGAAGCGCAGCAGTGACTGGCCCGTCATCGCGTCTGGCTGTGGCTGATGCATCATCGCCAGCAGCGTGGGTGCCAAATCGCACAGACGGCCGTCCGACAGCTGAGCCTCGCGCTCACCGACGTAGATCAGCGGTACCACAAAGGTGGTGTGAGCGGTTTGTGGCTCGCCGGTCACCGGGTGCACCATCTGTTCGGCATTGCCGTGGTCGGCGGTGATCAGGCAGGCGCCACCGGCCCGCTCGATGGCCTCCACGACCCTCCCAACGCAGGTGTCGACGGTTTCAATGGCCTTGACGGCGGCGGCAAAATCCCCCGTGTGACCGACCATGTCGCCGTTGGCGTAGTTGCACACCATCAGGTCGAAGCGGCCGCTGTCGATGGCGTCCACCAGCTTGTCGGTGATGTCGAACGCGCTCATTTCCGGCTTTTCGTCGTAGGTTTTCACATCCCGAGGCGACGGCACCAGGATACGTTCTTCGCCGTCATACTCGGCTTCGTTACCCCCCGAGAAAAAGAACGTCACATGAGGGTACTTCTCGGTTTCGGCGATGCGCAGCTGGGTCAGGCCGCGTTTGGCCACCACTTCGCCCAGCGTATCGGTGAGGTCGGTGGGGGGGAATGCCGCCGGAGCGGCAATGTCGGCGGCGTACTGGGTCATCATCACCAGGCCGTCACCCGCCAGGGCAGGCCGGGTCTGGCGCTGGAAACCGGAAAAATCTGCATCGGTGAAGGCACGGGTCAGTTCGCGGGCCCGGTCAGAGCGGAAGTTCAGAAAGATCGCCGCGTCGCCATCTTGTAACGTCATGGCGCTACCGTTGACGGGAACGCTGGTGGCCGCCACGAACTCGTCGGTTTCACCACGCGCGTAGGCATCCCGCAGGCCGCTTTCAGCGCTGGTGGCGATGTGGTCGGCGTGCCCTTCAGTGAGCAGGCGATAGGCTTGCTCGACCCGCTCCCAGCGGTTGTCTCGGTCCATGGCGAAAAAGCGGCCAATGATGGAGGCCACGAAGCCGTTGTCGGCACCGACCAGTTCGGCAAGCCGGGCATTGGCGCGCTCGATGGAGGCCAGCGCGCTTTGCGGGGGCATGTCGCGGCCATCCAGGAAGGCATGCACGTAGATTCGCTGAGCGCCGCGCCGTGCCGCCAGCTCGGCCATGGCGATAAAGTGGTCTTCGTGGCTGTGGACACCGCCTGGAGAGAGCAGGCCCAGCAGATGCACGGCACGGCCATTGGCGACTGCTGCGTCGATGGGCTTGGTGAGCACCTCGTTGGTATCCAGGTCGCCATCTTCAATGGCTTTGGTGATGCGCGTGAAGTCTTGGTAAACGATACGCCCGGCACCCAGGTTCATATGGCCGACTTCGGAGTTGCCCATCTGCCCATCGGGCAGCCCCACATGGCGGCCATCGGTGTGTACGAAGGCGTGGGGGCGTTTGGCCCACAGAGCATCCATGTTCGGGGTATGGGCGGCAGCCACGGCGTTATGTGCGCTATCGGGGTTGTGGCCATAGCCGTCCAGGATGATCAGGGCGACGGGGCGGGGTGCAGATGATGCCATGAGAAACCTCGTTATATGGGTCAGCCAAGCAACGAAAAGAGCTGTTTGAAACGCTGGCAATGGCCATTCAGCCAGTTTTCAGACAGTACCTGAGAAACAGGGTCGCGGCGGGCGCGTGCTTGGGGCATCATAACGCAGGCAGCCGCTGGGCGTCATGGCCTGCGCGGTATGCCCTGTGACGTGTATACTTGTCGCGTTTCTGATGGCGGCCAGGCCGCTTTTTTCTGCATAGACCAAGAGATTGTGTTCGCGATGATCGATCAGCTGTTCGAATTCGTAATGAACCACCCCCTGTTGGTGGGGGCATTTTTGCTGGTGCTCACGGCGTGGATTGTCTACGAAACGCGTAGCGCTGCCTCGAATGCCGTGTCCTCTAGCCAGGCCACCCAGCTCATCAACCGCGAAGATGCGGTGGTGGTGGACATTCGTGAAAGCAAAGACTTCAAGGCGGGGCATATCGCCGGTGCACGCAACATTCCCCAGAGCAGCCTCGATAGCCGCATGAACGAGCTGGAGAAAGTCAAAAGCCAGCCGATCATCGTGGTGTGCAAGCATGGCCAAAGCTCGGGTGCCGCACAAGCCAAGCTGGTCAAGGCGGGCTTCGAGCGGGCCACGAAGTTGCGTGGTGGCATGATGCAGTGGCAGGCCGATGGCCTTCCCGTAGTGAAGAAGTAAACGACGAAAGCGGCCTCTGGGCCGCACGCTTTTTTATTGAATGAATAACGAGGAGTCTCCCATGGCGGAAGATAACAACACCCCGCAGGCCGGTGCCGCTGAAGGCGAAAAGCCGCAGCTGAAATTCTCTTTGCAGCGTATTTACGTGAAAGACATTTCCTTCGAAGCGCCGAACTCTCCTTCCGTGTTCAAGCAGGCGTTCAAGCCCAAGGTCAATCTGGACCTGAACACTACCAGCCAGAAAGTGGCTGACGACCAGTACGAAGTCGTGGTCAAGGTCACCGCCCAGGTGAATGACAGCGAGTCCGGCACCACGTCGTTCCTGGCCGAAGTCGAGCAGGCTGGCCTGTTCCGTATTTCCGGCATCGAAGGTGCGCAGCTGGAGCAGACGTTAGGCGCCTTCTGTCCTAACCTGCTGTTTCCTTACGCCCGTGAGTGTATCGACAACCTGGTCAACCGTGGCGGCTTCCCTGCGCTGATGCTGGCGCCGGTCAACTTCGAAGCCATGTACGCCCAGCGCAAGCAGCGTGAAGCGCAGCAGGCAAGCCAGGCTGCCGAGAACACCCACTAAGCCATGCTCGAAGCGCATTCGGCAGCACACTGGCTCGCCACGCACGGCAAGATGCCGCGCCTTCATGTGCCCACCGAGCTGCGTGTCGGGGCAACCGTCACGCTGCCGGAAGGCCCTGCCAGGCACGTTACCCGCGTGCTGCGCATGGGGGAGGGCGCGGCACTGATCCTGTTCGACGGGGCGGGCCAGGAGGCAGGCGTTCGGCTGGCGGAGGTGGGGCGAAAACAGACCACCGCAACCGTCGAGTCGGTATGGCCAGGCAACGCGGAGTCTCCGCTAGCGGTGCATCTGGGCCAGGCGATTTCCAAGGGAGATCGCATGGACTATGCCATTCAGAAAGCCGTGGAGCTGGGCGTCGCTGCCATCACCCCACTCTATACCGAGCGGGGGGATGTTCGCCTGAAAGGCGACCGAGAAGAGAAGAAGCTGGCCCATTGGCAGGCGGTGGCTGCCAGCGCCTGCGAGCAAAGTGGGCGTGCAGTGGTGCCTCCCGTATACCCGCCGCAGGGGCTGGAGGAGTGGCTGGCCGAACGGCAAGAGCCGCTGCGCCTGATGCTTCATCTGGCCACGGGCAATGGCTTTGCACAGTCGTCTCGGCCCGCTTCGGCAGCGTTGCTGATTGGCCCCGAAGGAGGGCTCAGCGAGACCGATATCGCTGCGGCCACCGCCAGCGGCTTTACGCCGCTGACATTAGGGCCCCGTGTACTGCGTACGGAAACCGCACCGGTCGTCGCGCTGACCCTCCTGCAGCATCATTTCGGCGATTTGTAAGCGCTTACTGTCAGCCGCTGCCGCATTCTATGTGGCAGCGGCTTTTGTATAGCAGGCTGTCAGGCCGAATACGGCCTCGCTTTGGCTAGCGTTAGCAAGGTACGCTACCGATTCTCAACCCTTCGCAAGGACACCTCCATGGCCCGTGAGTCCCATGCCTCCCCCCGTTCTGCCAGCGATGCGACTGCCCAGCTGGGAGAAGTCGCTTACTTGACCGTGACGGCAGTGAACAGTACGGGCGCCTTTCTGCGTTGGGGCCAGCCCAAGGACGTGCTGCTGCCCTATAGCGAACAGCGGTTTCGCCCGGATCCCGGCAAGCGCGTTCTGGTCATGCTGTATAGCGATGACCAGGGGCGTCCCGTGGCATCCATGCGCTTGGACCGCTTTCTGAGCGACGACGCCTGGGTGCTGTCGCAGGGGGATGAGGTCACGGTAGTGGTGGCCGATCGCACGGACCTGGGCATGAAAGTGGTGGTCGAGCACCGTTACTGGGGATTGATCTATCAGGACGACATGACCCAGCCGCTGCGCCGAGGGCAGACGCTGAAAGGCTATGTAAAACAGCGTCGCGAGGATGGCCGAGTCGATATCTCGCTGCTGCCGCCGGGGGCGGCACGCCTCGATGTGGTAGGTGACAAGATACTGCAAGCGCTACGTGAAAGCGGCGGCTACTTGCCGCTGGGCGATAAAAGCGATGCCCACGCCATCAAGGCGCGCCTGGGGGTGAGCAAGAGCGCCTACAAACAAGCGATTGGGCGGCTTTACAAGCAACAGCTGATCACCCTGACCCCTGATGCCATTCGCCTGGTGCCCGGCGCGCTCTCCGAAACCGCAGACAAATAGCCGCGGTTGGAGCCGTGCCTGCAGTACGGCATACTGAATAATGATTGTTTCTGCATGGACGGTATTTCGATGAGCCACTCAACGTTGCATCTCGGTGTCGTGATGGACCCGATCAGTGACATCGCCTACAAGAAAGACACCACCCTGGCGATGCTGTGGGCTGCCCAGGAGCGCGGCTATACCTTGCACTACATGGAGCAGGACGATCTGTTCTTGAACGCAGGGCAGGCCTACGCACGCATGCGCCCATTGACCGTGCATCGTGATCCTGCACATTGGTACGACCTTGGCGAAGCAGCTCAGCGGCCACTGGCAGAACTGGACGTCGTGCTGATGCGCAAGGACCCGCCGGTAGATGCCGAGTTCATCAATGCGGTGCACCTGCTGGGCTTTGCCGAGCGCGAGGGAGTGCTGGTGGTGAACCCCACCGCCGCCTTGCTGCAGTGTAACGAGAAGCTCTTTGCCCAGCAGTTTCCTCAGTGCTGCGCGCCAACGGTCGTGGCTAGCCGTGATGATGTGCTGCGCGCCTTCCACGCCGAGCATGGCGACGTGATCTTCAAGCCACTCGACGGTATGGGGGGCACGGGCATTTTTCATATCGGCCCTGATGGCCGCAACATTGGCGCCGTCATCGAGCAGCTGACGCTGCGCGGTCAGCGTCAGATCATGGCGCAGCGCTACTTGCCGGAAATCAAACACGGCGATACCCGTATTCTGCTGGTCGATGGCGAGCCTGTGCCCTTTGGGCTGGCGCGTATCCCCTCGGCGGGAGAGACCCGCGGCAACCTGGCCGCCGGTGGGCGTGGCGTGAGTCGCGAGCTGACCGAGCGTGATCACTGGCTGATCCAGCAGGTACAGCCGCTGATCCGTGAGAAAGGGCTGATGTTCGTGGGTCTGGATGTCATCGGTGACTACATCACTGAGATCAACGTGACCAGCCCCACCTGCGTGCGGGAAATCGACGATCAGCGCGGCACCGACATCGCCGGCATGCTGCTGGACGCCATCGAGCGTCGCCTTGCTTCCGCCCAATAACGCCCGACTTGCTGATTCAGCGGCAAGCCATAGGAGACGCATGCAAAGCTTAAAACACCATTTTTTAATGGCCATGCCGCATCTGGACGACCCCAACTTTGCGGGCAGCCTGGTGTACTTGTGTGACCATGACCACAATGGTTGCATGGGGGTGATTACCAACCGCCCCCTGGAGATCACCCTGGATGCGCTGTTTGAACAGCTCTCCCTGGGGGGCGATGAGAGCCCGCACCGCAATGCGCCTGTCTATTACGGTGGCCCCACCCATAAAGACCGTGGCTTTATCCTTCACGAAGGGGATAGCCAGGCGTGGGATTCCAGCGTCCAGGTAGAAGATGGCATTGCCCTCACCACGTCCATGGATATTCTTCAGGCGCTGGCGGATGGCACGGGGCCAGAGCACTTCCTCGTGTGCCTGGGGTGCGCGGGCTGGGAAGTAGGGCAGCTGGAGGATGAGCTCAAGGACAACGCCTGGTTGACGGTGGAAGGCCAGCCAAGCGTGCTGTTCGACACCCCTCCCGCCGAGCGCTTGGCCGCTGCCGCTGGCCTGCTGGGCGTCGATCTCAACCTGATGACCCGTGACGCCGGTCACGCATGACGAAGGGGCAGTAACGCGATGGCCGACAGTGGGGAACGCCTGATCCTGGCATTCGATTATGGAACGCGGCGCATCGGTGTGGCGGTAGGCAATGAGCTGCTCAACAGCGCCCGCGAGCTGACGCCTCTCCCTGCACGGGATGGCATTCCTGACTGGAACGTGGTGTCTCGTCTGGTTCAGGAGTGGCAGCCCGACCTGTTCGTTGTCGGGCTGCCGCTAAATATGGATGGTAGCGAATCGCCCATGAGCACCCGTGCGCGCAAGTTTGGCAACCGCCTGCATGGGCGTTATGGCAAGCCGTGCGAAATGGTCGATGAGCGTGGCTCTACCCGTGAAGCCAAGCAGATCGCCCACGCATCGGGACATCGCGGCAACTATCGTCAGCAAAGCGTGGACGGCATCGCTGCCGTGCTGATTCTGGAAGGCTGGTTCGCCCACCGAGAAGGCCTCCCCAGTGGGCGAACTGCGCACTGAGCGTTTAGCTGCTCAGCCGTCGGCTCCTCAGCGGTCCAGCGTGCCAATTTGCGGCGGTACGAACCAGCGCACTGGCCGCATGTCCTGTTCGATCAGCTCGTCCACTTTCAATAGCGTGGCAAAAATGGCCATCCGCATGGGGATGCCGTTATCTGTCTGGCGGAAGATCGCCAGGCGCGGATCGCCATTCAAATCGACGTTCAAATCATTGGCGCCTGGACGGCTATCGCGCGGTAGCGGGTGCATCACGATCGTGCTTTGGCTGCAGCGGTGATCCAGAAAATCGCGATTGACCATGAAGTCATCGGAAAGCCCCTGGAAGCTCTCGTTCATTTCATCCGTGAAGCGCTCCTTCTGGATGCGCGTCGTATAGACGACGTCCAGATCCGAGAAGTCGCTGGCCAGGGAGTCGCGCTGCTCGATCCGATGGCCCCGCGATACCACCAGATCCACCAGATAAGACGGCATTTCCAGGCCGGGTGGGGAGACCAGCGTTATCCGCAGCGGATCATAAAGCGATAGCAGCTTGATCAGCGAATGCACCGTGCGCCCGTATTTCAAATCCCCGGTCAGTAGAATGTGGGCACCACTCAGGCGCTTGCCCAACCGCTGGAACTCCTTGTCGATGGTATAAAGGTCCAGCAGCGCCTGGCTTGGGTGCTCGCCTGGACCATCACCACCGTTGATGACCGGCACATGCGTTGCGGCGGCAAACTCGGCAACCGACCCTTGATCCGGGTGGCGCATGACGATGGCATCACAGTAGCCGCTCATTACCCTGCTGGTGTCGTACAAGGATTCGCCCTTGGCCATGGACGAGAAGGTAAAGCCCGTGGTGTCACAGACACTGCCTCCCAGACGGCAGAAAGCCGCATTGAAACTCACCCGCGTCCGCGTACTGGCTTCGAAGAACAGGTTGCCCAGTACCGCACCTTCCAGCACTCGCGTGACCTGACGGCGACTGGCAATCGGCTCCATGCGTGCGGCCACCCGTAACAGGTGATCAACGCTTTCGCGATTTAATGAATCGACGGTTAACAAGTGCTGGCTCATCGAAGACCTCATATCCGTAGGTGCAATAGATGTGGCGAATGTTGCGGAGTGCCAAGTGTAACCGCCAAACAGTAAGCGCCGAAGTGCTTTCCACGGGTTGTGTGATCGCGTGGGCGACTTTTTTTGACTATTTGGTAAATACTCCTTGCCAACCCGGCAGCGAATCCGTAAAGTACGCATCCGCTGCCGGGGACGCCAAGCGTTACCAGCGGTGAAGAAGGTTGAAAAACCTTCGGTTTGTCAGGAAGTTAGCGTCATCTGTTGGTTGGATTGATCGCTCGCTTCACGCGCTGAAAGCAGGCCTTGACAAACACCACGGAATGCGTAGAATACGCCTTCCTCGCTGAGGCAACACGGTTCAGGTCACCGAGCCCGTCGCAGCGAAATGATGACAGTAGCTCTTTAACAATTTGATCAGGTAATTCATGTGGGCGCTTGCCGATGAGGGTGAATCATCACCTAATATCAAGGCAAGCGAACAC
>NZ_PINZ01000079.1:0-4884 GCF_002810305.1 Halomonas sp. 141 | reverse complement strand
TTGCACGGGGCGAATGATCAAAAAGTGCTCGCTGGCGGTGATAGGGAAAGTGTCGGCGCCGGCTTCACGGATTCAGGTATAACTAAACCTATCCACCCATTAATAAGCCATGAGCCTAACGCCACCATGCCTCCCAAATGGACCATCACTCTTGATCACTCAGCCAAACATTATTCTGTCCTTGGAAACTGGGAGCCCGGCGGGCCGCCTGTTTGATCAGGCCTAATCCATGTGAAGTGACGAAGAACCTTAAACAAATTCCTTACCCCAACATCGGGTAGGGGCCGGGGTCACCCCCGGCGCCCTCCCACACCACCGTACGTACGGTTCCGTATACGGCGGTTCATGAAGAACGATTAAGCCCTCTTGACCGTATCGAGTACCGAGATCAGGCCCAGCCCGTCGAACCACTTCCGCGGCAGGGCCTGATTCATGTGCGAGGCGCCCGCATTCCACCAGGGACCTCGCCCATTCCCCGCTGACTTCCAGGCACGTTGCTCGTCCAGACCCAGTGCCAGGAGTTTCCGGCGCCGGGTCCATGGGCGCTTCCACTGCCGCCAGATCACGCAACGCAGTCGGCGACGTATCCAACCATCCAGCGCTTCCAGCGGGCGCTCTACGTCGACGAGGGAGAAGTAGTTGGCCCAGCCCCGCAGGACTGGGGTCAACTCTTCGATCACGCGCCGTATGTTGCGCCCCCTGCCACGCTTGAGGATCTCGCGGACACGCTGCATCAGGCGCTGCAGGCTGGTCTTGGCCAGCGTCAGCTTCGGCCGCTTGTGCCGGGTCAGCGTGTAGCCCAGATACCCCCGATGCCAGGGGCGGTCCACCGCACTCTTGTCGCGATTGACCGTCAGCCTGAGTGAGCTCTCGAGAAAATCACTCAGACTGGCCATGACGCGCTCGCCCGCCCGCCGACTTCTGACGTATACCTGCAGGTCGTCGGCGTAGCGGCAGAAGTGATGACCGCGGCGCTCCAGTTCCTTGTCCACGTCATCCAGCAGGATGTTCGCTAGCAGTGGACTCAGCGGCCCGCCCTGCGGCGTTCCCTGTTGGCGTGGCGCGACCAGGCCGTCCTGGAACATCCCGGCTTCCAGATAGCGGCGGATCAGGCGTAACGCTCGCTTGTCGCGGACGCGGCGCGCGACCCGCGCCATCAGCAGGTCGTGATTCACCCGGTCGAAGAAGGCTTTCAGGTCGAGGTCGACCACCCAGCGGTGGCCGGCAGTGACATGGGCCTTCATCGCCGAGACGGCCTGCTGGGCACTGCGCCCAGGGCGATAGCCGTAACTCGATGCGGAGAACACCGGATCGAAGAGTGGCGTCAACACCTGAAGCAGCGCCTGCTGGATCAGCCGGTCGGTCACCGTGGGGATGCCGAGCTGTCGCGTCCCGCCCTTGGGCTTGGGGATCTCGACGGCTCGGATTGGGCTGGGGTGGTACTCACCGGCCAGCAGCCGCTCGCGCAGCGTTGGCCAGCATTCCTTCAGATGGTCGGCCAACTGGTGGACCGTCATGCCGTCGGCACCCGGCGCCCCCTGGTTGGCGACCACCCTTCGGTAAGCCCGCGCCATGTTGGCCTTCTCTACCACAGCCTCCATGAGCGGGGCGGACTCCGCTTTCGTCCACGATGACGACGCCGGGACCGTCTCGACGCCCACCGGCCGGGACTCAGGGTTCCGCCCCTGCCCCTCTGGGTGGGTGACGGTATCAGCGTCAGTGTCTGTCTTCATGATCGATCCTCGAGACGTCATCGCCTACTCGCGGTTCTTCATGTTCGGCCCTTGGTGCCGAGGTGAATCGGCACTTACTATGGCCTCTGCTGACGTCTGGTGGCCCATCCCGTCGCCTCTCGACGCCGGTAGCACCGTGGCAGACCACCAGACCTCCCAGGGTAAGACGCGCGACCTTCCCGCTTATGCCTGTCGGATATACGTCATGGCGTTCCGTGCAAGTATCGGGCTTTGATGATAGTGGCCATCTCACCCCGCCATGCCGCCTCGTATCCGCTTCCTGTTCGTCAGGCCAGCGTTTTGCCTTCAACTTCCTTCAGATTCCACCTCACGGTGGACACCCTTGCCGTTCGGCTAGCACTTCCCCTTGCCGGGTGTGCAGGGGACTTTCACCCCCAAGTCATCCCGAAGCACCACCCTCGGGAACAGCGCCGTCACGGCGCTACGCGCCATGCCTGGCGCACCACTAAAAAGCCGACCAAACTATGGTCGGCTTATATCTATCTCCTCATCATTATGTCAAAAGAATCAGGCTAGCAGAACAAATCCCCAAAACCACCACCATCATAAGTGCAGTATATCCAAGAACCTGACCAACACGAAGACCAGTTATTCCTAACAAGGGAAGGAGCCAGAAGGGCTGGATCAAGTTCGTAATCTGGTCACCCATCATCACAGTCATTACAGCAATGTGAGCATCCAAGCCTAGCTCTGCAGCAGCCTGAACAGCAATAGGACCCTGAACCGCCCACTGCCCTCCTCCTGACGGCACTGCAAAGTTTACAATTGCTGCACTAAGCATAGATATAACGGGATAAGACTCCGGACTTGAAATACTCACGAACCATGATGCAATCATAGCCAAAAGCCCAGTACCTGCCATGATACCTAAAATCCCTGCATAAAAAGGGAATTGAAGGATGATCCCTATTACTGCAGAAGAACCAGAAACTAATGCTTTTGCATACTTGTCAAGCGAGCCATGAAAAAGAACCCCAAGCATTAGGAAGAAAAAATTCACAACATTTAGGTTAATGCCGATAATACCATTCTGAAAGACATATCGAGCACAAAAGAACAGTCCTGCAGCTACCACCAGAAGCATCATCGGCTTACTTCTATTAAATCTTGCAGCAGGGGTGTCAGCTTCGCCAGCATCAAGATCATCATAAGAAGCACTATCTCGAGCATCCCCTGAAATCTCTACAACATTCATCTCATTTGGATGAAGCTTGGAAAGAAGCAGCGGGATTATTACAATCACTCCAAGCATGTAAACTAGGTTGTATGGCTGAAACACCGTTTCTGATAGAGAAAGAATACCAATCTGGTCCTCAAGAAAGTGCCCAGGCGTATTAACAAGCAAGGCTGCAGAGCTTGAAAGCCCCGACTGAGCCAATACAACGCCGCAATAACCTGCAGCTGCTAAAAGCGGAAAGTGGATTTTAATACCACGTCGCTTACCAGCCCACGCCATTTCTTTCGCAAGGAATGCACCAATTACAAGCCCAACGCCCCAATGCACAGAGGTCAATATAGTCATAACTACTGCAGTCAAAACTATAGCACCTTTAGCGGAGCTAGGCTTAAGAGCAATCCACTGAAGTATTTTTTTTACTGGAGGCGAAGTGGCCAACCCATAGCCCGTTATGACGATAAGTACCATTTGCATCGCAAATGCCAAGAGGTTCCAAAATCCCCCGTACCAAGCATCCACCACCTCGATGGGTCCTGAGCCAGTGCTTAAAACTGCAGCAAAATACACGACTACAGTCAGAGCAACAGCTATGGACAAAGCATCAGGAATCCACTTTGTAGAAAAATAAGCAACAGCATCACCTATTCTCTGCAACCACCCTTGGCCACCCACCGACTTGTCTAAAACTGAACTAGAACCTTTCCCGCTAGACATAATAACGGCTCCTCATTGTTTTAATAATCAATACTGCCTTTCAATTTCAGAATTTCTCTTGCTTCAGATGGCGATGCAACCTCTAGGCCTAGCCCTTCAATAATTTGCCTTACACGTTTCACTTGAGAGGCATTAGACATTGCTAGCTCACCCGGCTTCTCCCATATTGAGTCCTCAAGGCCGACACGCACATGTCCACCATTAGCAGCTGAAAATGAGGCAACACTCATCTGGCTCTTTCCAGCACCAAGCGCTGACCATACAAAATCGTCACCAAAAAGTCTGTCAGCTGTTCTTTTCATGTGCGAGACATCATCCGGATGCGTACCAATCCCGCCCAAAATACCAAAAACCGTTTGGATAAAAAATGGAGGCTCAATCAACTTCTTATCAGCAAAGTACGCCAAGTTATACAAATGCGAAGTATCATAACACTCAAGTTCGAATCTTGTGCCATTTTTTGAACAAGATTCCAAAATATATTCAATGTCAGAATAAGTATTCTTGAAAACAACGTCTTTAGTAGCCTTTAAAAACCCTTCCTCCCATGAATTCTTGAAATCTTTAATTTTTTCAGCAATAGGAAAAAGGCCAAAGTTCATAGAACCCATATTTAGGGAAGCAATTTCAGGTTTCAGCTGAAGAGCAGGCTGAAGCCTTTCTTCCACTCCCATAAGAGGCGATCCACCTGTTGTAATATTTATAATACCATCACTTTCATTTGAGATATCAGGAATGAAGTTTTTAAAGAGATCTGGGTTTTGTGAAGGTCTCCCCGTTTCAGGGTCACGAGCATGAAGGTGGACAATTGAAGCACCAGCCTTTATAGCTTTTAATGATTCATCCTTTATTTCTTCTGAAGTTATTGGAAGATAAGGGGTCATACTGGGAGTATGCACGCCGCCAGTAATTGCACATGTAATAATAACTTTCCTGCCATGGCTCATATTGCCTCCTTATTTATTGTTAAGAGCACGCATTGTAAAATGCGACAACTCACATATAGTCATGCTGCTTCACGACTGTCAATCCACCCTCCCTTAGACCAAGGTAGCATTCTATCAAACGGCCGTTTTCATTTTTTCCCTTAACTATCACCTGAATCCGTGAGACCGGCCCTCAGAAGCACTTCTAACCCACTGACCTGCATGGCAATATAGCCATTATCGCCATTCACCCAGACAGTGCCATGCCCAACATAAAGTTCCGCGCCAGTCGCCGCACCCTCACCAGCCACGC
>NZ_PINZ01000078.1:0-5617 GCF_002810305.1 Halomonas sp. 141 | reverse complement strand
AGTCAATCTGGCACCGCTACGCGGTGCGCGCTTGTATCACCGCCCGACTGGGCGATGCTTTACGCGCTGTTTGGTAAATTTAGTATGTCAACTAAGAGGCGCTACGCGCCTCGCGCTATCCTGCCTCGGCCTAAAAGGCCGAGGTTTGACGCGCATTTTGATCACGCACAGCTCGCCCCCACCCTGTAAACCGGTTGCGTACAGAGTTATCCACAGATTTTCACTTTCCACAGTTATCCCCGAGCGCTGTGCATAACAGTGTTGGTGAGCGCTTGGTAACCTTCCGCGAGCCGCGTGTGGCGCGGTCTTTAGCGAGAAGTGCAAAAAATGATCGCTGTGAATGAGTTTGAAGAAGCAACGGCTTACACAACCAAGTCAAGTAGTGCTGGAGAAGTAATTCACAAGTGAACTGGGCTCGCGAAACCGGCCGCGGCATATATATATTGACATATATGAATATCACGAATAACCTACCCGCGATCCGTGATCTACTCCGCTCGGGTTCTTCTGACCTCATCGGCCATGTTTTTTTGACCTATAACATCGAATATTTTAGATATCTAGGTAAACGAAATGACACAATCAGAACTTTTCAAAACCACTCAGCTGGGCCCATACACCCTCAAGAACCGAATCGTTTTGCCACCGCTGACCCGTTCGCGTAGCTCCCAGCCTGGCAACATTCCGAACGATCTCATGGCCACCTATTACCGCCAGCGCAGCGGTGCTGGCTTCATGGTGACCGAGGGCACACAGATCGAACCCCGAGGACAGGGTTATGCCTGGACACCCGGCATTCATAGCCCGGAACAGATACAAGGCTGGCGTAAGGTCACCGACGCTGTTCACGCCGAAGGGGGTGTGATCTTTGCTCAACTTTGGCATGTAGGCCGCGTGTCGCACACATCGCTGCAACCCGGTGGTGAAGCACCCGTCGCGCCATCAGCCATCCGAGCGGACAACGTCAAGGTGTTCATCGAAACTGGCCCCGGCACGGGTACACTGGCCGACCCATCGACCCCACGAGCCCTGTCCACCGAGGAGGTAAAGGAACTGGTTGAGCTCTACGCCCAAGCAGCCCGAAATGCTCTGGACGCAGGTTTTGACGGGGTGGAGCTTCACTGCGCGAACGGGTACTTGGTAAACCAGTTCATTTCGGCCCATACCAACCAGCGTGATGATGAATATGGCGGTTCGCTGCAGAATCGTCTTCGCTTCCTGCGCGAAATCACCCTCGCCGTTGCTGGTGTGGTCGGCAAGGAGCGCGTTGGCGTTCGCTTCGCCCCGCTGTTCGCGACCACAGACGAAGAGCGCGTCTACCTTGGTCTGGTCGAAGAAGACCCTCATCAAACCTACATCGAGGCAGTGAAGATCCTCGAGGAAGTGGGCATTGCCTACCTGTCGCTCGCCGAAGCCGATTGGGAAAACGCACCCGAGCTGCCTGAGACGTTCCGGGAAGCTGTTCGTAAGACCTTCAGCGGCAAGATTATCTATGCCGGCAGGTACACCGCTGAACGAGCAAATCGCGTGATAAAAGCTGGCTGGGGCGACCTGATCGCTTTTGGCCGCCCCTTCATTGCAAACCCCGACCTGCCCGCGCGTATCGCCAACAACTGGCCGCTTAACCCAGTTGATCCAAGCAGCATGTACGGCGGTACCGATAAGGGCTATACCGACTATCCTACTTACACACCCTAAGCGCTCAGAGCCACGCCCCATAACTCAGGGGCGTGGCTCAGCGTTTGCTGGCCGAGGAAGTTAAGCATGTACCAACCGAGCACGACTCCCTACCAAGAGCATAGGGGATTCAAACGGACCTTCAGGCAGGGGCATCTAAGCCTTGGGCTGTTCTTTCCCCTGGAGGCTTTCCAGGGTGATACACCGCGCATGCTGGATCAGGTCGCGCTGGCCAAACGTGCAGAGGCACTAGGTTTTTCGGCGCTCTGGTTTCGCGACGTCCCGCTCAGGGACCCAAGCTTCGGTGATGTCGGCCAGGTTTTCGACCCTTGGGTGTATCTGGGCTACATTGCCGCCCATACAACAGAAATCGCACTGGGCACCGCCTCCATCGCCCTTACGTTGCGTAATCCCTTGCACACGGCAAAGGCCGCAGCGAGCATTGATCAGTTGAGCGGAGGTCGTTTGCTCCTGGGAGTAGCCTCTGGCGATCGTCCCGTGGAGTTTCCCGCATTCAGCGTTGATCCAGAAAAGCGTGGCGAGACCTTTCAAGAAAACCTCAATGTGATACGCCAAGCCCATCGAACACACTTCGAGCCCATTCGCTGGAGTCACGGCGAGTTACTGGGGGCCGATCTCGTTCCCAAACCTACGACTCGGGAAATACCGCTATTCGTAACCGGACATAGCCGCCAGTCGCTCGATTGGATCGCGCGTGAAAGCCATGGATGGATCAACTATCCACGTCCGCCAAAAATACAGCGACTCATCGTGGAAGATTGGCGACAGGAAACGGCTAAACAATGTGGCACTATCTACAAGCCGTTCTTGCAATCGCTGTATATCGACCTGGACGAACACCCATCCACACCACCCTCGCCTATCCATCTAGGATTCCGACTGGGACGTAACCACCTTCTGGCCTTGCTGGATGCACTTCAGGAAATCGGTGTAGATCACGTCATCCTGAACCTCAAGTATGGTAAACGCCCCGCAGCAGAGGTTATCGAGGAACTTGGCAAGCATATCATCCCGCAATTCGGCGCGCAGGTGCCCGATAGTCCTACCTGACAGGGCAATAGGATTCCACTCCAAGCCTGCCCATCACTGCGAAGGGCAGGCGCGGAGATCATGGTGAAGCCTTCCAATTTGCTGCGTGAATCAGGAAGATATCCAGATAGCGGAAAAGAGTAGGTATAAAAAATTCATGACTATTGACGTCAACGAAGCCCTGAAAGCCTTGGCGAACCCGACGCGCCTTGCCATCCTCAATTGGCTCAAGGATCCCAGGACAGCCTTTCCCGAGCAGGAGGTCGATCCGGAAACGGTAGGCGTGTGCGTCAGTATCATCCAGGAGCGCACGGGCCTCTCTCAGTCAACGACATCGCTTTATCTCGCAGCTCTACAGCGAGCGCAATTAGTGACATCGCAGCGGATCGGCCCTTGGACCTACTACAAACGCCACGATGAGAATATCGATGCCTTCCTCAAGGCGCTGAAAGAAAGAATCTAGGGATGGTCTGAAATGGTCATGTGTTTTGACTGACGATGGGCAGGCTTAGTCCTACCTCAACGCTATTAGCTCAGCGCATCCAACGACTGCTCAATAATACTCAACCCTTCCTCCAACACCGCAGACGATACCGTCAGCGGCACCAGGATGCGGATGCTGTTGCCGTAGAAACCACAGGACAGCAGGATCAGGCCTTTCTCGCGTGCTTTAGCACATAGCGCACCCGTCATCTGAGTATCTGGCTTGCCGTCGCTATCAAGCAGTTCGAACGCGGCCATGGCGCCGAGTTGGCGGCCGTGGGCGACGGCGGGGAAGCGCTCGGCCAGCATCTTACCAATCTGCTTGGCATGCACGATCTTACAATACATCTATCAACTGCCTCACATAGGCTGTCTAAGTCAGCTTACCTACGAAGAGTAACGTAAAATGCGTGAATACTTCAATATTGCAAAACCCACCTCTACTTCAAATGAAGCAGAGAACCCAGCTCTAACATCGAACATATCAACGGCTATTTTTGCAATAGCTCCCGTAAGTATGCTGTTCGGCTTTACTGCTTACAAAGCAGACTGGAGCATTGTTGAAATTTTTCTCGTAAGTTTATTAGGCTTTTCTGGAAGCGGGCAGTTTGCAGCTCTACCTCTATCTGAGACTGGTGCCAATCTTTTAACTATTGCTTTCGTTACCACTATGATCAATAGCCGATATTTTGCAATTTCGCTTTCATGCTCAAAAAAATTACCAAAAAACAAGCTGCTTAAGATTTTTTCGTCCCATGCACTCGGCGACGAAGCGTACGCTATTGAGCAGGGACATAATCAAAGAGCCATGCTGATAATTCGCTTCACTATTTTCTTGTCCTGGATACTCTTTGGGGTAGCAGGCGGCATTATAGCTGGGCTGTTTCCCAACCTTTTACCTGATGACATCAATGCCAGTATCCCTGCGAGCTTGGTACTTCTTTTTCTGGCCATCTCGTATCTTCAAAACCGACCTTATACAAGTGGCTTGATAACTATTCCAAAGGCAACGTTAGGGTTTTTAATAAGCGGAATTTTCTACTACACCCTTGGTGGCATCTACTTTTGGATTCCCTCTATTATTCTATTATCCGCTCTCTTCTATTTAATGAAGAGAGAATATTGAGAAACAATTATGGCAGATAATTTTTTAGTGATTTTGGCTCTTCTACTTACAAGTGTCATGGTAAGAGTTATTCCCTCTTTGCTCACAATTAACTTCGGCGCAAAGGCCCAACATCTGATTGAGGAGGTACTGCCTACTTCTATTTTTATTTGCTTCATCACTTATATCGTGATGCCAGAGATGGATAACGGGCTTAGCCTATCTATCTTTTCTTTTATTGCAGTATGCATATTGGCGGTTATATTAAAAAGCGGACTGATTCTAACGACTGTCGTCGCTACTACTCTATATTACGTGTTGAACTGAATAGCCCGCAATACGAAAGCGTTTCAAGGACAGGCTATATAAACTCTCAAAGCTGGCTAACTAGCTTTACTTATTCATATATTCCGATGTATGATAACCTTGCATTCAGACAGAAGCCGTCAACCTACCGCCTATGCTAAATTCTTTTAATACACAAATAGAAAGATTTGAAGCCTTTTTTTCTGGCGTTGCCTTTGAGCCTCACCGGCACGACACTTATGCTGTAGGTAGAACCCTGGCAGGGGTTCATTGCTTCAATTACCGAGGTGAAAAAAGAACTAGCTTACCTGGCAATACTATTGTAATTCATCCTGATGAACTCCACGACGGTGAGGCTGGTACGGATGACGGCTTCCACTACCGCATCATGTATATTGAACCCTGTGCTCTTCAAGCGGTGCTTGGTGGCCGCACCTTACCCTACATAAAGGGAGGCGTTAGCACAGACCCTCGGCTTTATGCCGCCACAGAATTTCTTATGAATGACCTTCAAACTGCTCATGAGCAGTTTGAAGAGGAAGATATCGTCTTCGAACTAGCCAGTGTACTCTCTGCTGTTGCCGGTCACAAAAGAGGTAGGGTGGCATACGACTATAACGCTGCAGAAAAGGCTAGAGAATATATTCACTATTCGTTGGATTCTCAGATCACACTGGATGATTTAGCGTCAGTGAGTGGCCGTGAAAAGTGGAGTTTATCAAGAGATTTCAGGGCATTATATGGAACAAGCCCATACCGTTACTTAACCATGCGCCGTCTTTCGTTTGTAAAAAACTATTTGATCCAGGGTTATTCGTTGTCGTACGCCTCGGTTTCAGCTGGTTTCAATGACCAGAGCCATATGACAAACCACTTTAAGAAGGCCTTCGGTCTTACCCCTACTCAGTGGTTGTCTAGGTGTCGGGTCCCGTGTGATTGACCACCCGTTTGGTAAATAACTCAGGCCGCTTGGCCTGCCATTCCTTCATCGCCGTG
>NZ_PINZ01000077.1:0-6181 GCF_002810305.1 Halomonas sp. 141 | reverse complement strand
TTGCACGGGGCGAATGATCAAAAAGTGCTCGCTGGCGGTGATAGGGAAAGTGTCGGCGCCGGCTTCACGGATTCAGGTTAATGAATACGGTCCAGGCCCACAGCACATTGCCATTGAGGTGGATAATGTGGAGGGAGTATGCAAAGAACTAGAAAGCGAAGGCTTGACATTTAGCACCCAAATCATTAAAGGCTCCGATCTGATCCAGCGTTTTACCGTTCGCTGCCCTAACTCTGGCGTTATGATTGAGTTTATCGAAAGGAATGAAGAAGAAGGCTTCTCTGAAAAAAATGTTGAAGACCTTTTCCGACAGCTTGAAGCAAGTGACTCTTATTAATAAAAATGCAGCAATGGCTCTGTCCAATAAAACACATATAAAGGATTGCAACATGTGTGCAGATAAATTTAAATTAAGCACGCAAGAAAAAACTCTCTTGCCTAGTAATGAAGACGTACGTTTTTATCAAAAGCACGGCTGGTTCATAACCGAGAAAATTTTTACCGATGATGAACTTAATGCTTTCGTAAAGGAAAGTCACGATTACTATGAGGGGAAAAGGGATAGGCATTTGCCAACAATCCCTCCTACCCTAGCTTATTGGGTTCCAGAAGATGGAGACGTTGCCCGCAATAATGACTATGTTCACTATGAAAGCTACACCTTTCGAAAACTATTAACAAAACCAATCATTGGAGCCATCGCTGCACGTCTCGCACAAACCGATGAAATAAGAATATGGAATAGCGCTCTCATTACCAAGCCTGCTCGGGGAGAGTTTGAGGCAGAGGGAATGTTCCGCCCAGTGGTTCCATGGCATAAAGATGCGCACTACTGGTCGACCTGCTCGTCAAACAAGCTTCTCACGGCTTTTATCAATTTTTATGACTGCTATGAAAATATGGGCGCTTTGGAAATGATTGACGGCAGCAACCGGTGGCGGGAGATTGATGCCGATGACAGTATTACTCAGCATTTTGGGAATCGCAGCGTAGATGAACTACAAACTATGCTGGAAGAAACAGCCAAACTCAACGACGACACGGTCAGAAAAATCGCCATGGTTGGAAAACGTGGTCATATCAGCTTTCATAACTGTAATACCTTCCATGGCAGCCCTCCTAACTACAGCAAAGTTGATAGAGTCTCAACTTCTCTGCACTTACAAGATAGAGCTAATAGCTACAAGCAGCATATTTTAGCCGACGGCTCAAAGTTAAAATATAATAATGATTACTTCTGCCGTTTAGACCATGCAGGCAATCCGGATTACACTGATCCAGACTTCTGCCCAAAAATCTGGAAGGAATAAGTTATGGGTGCGTCGACTCATCAGGCAAACCGAGATGAACTTATACTTCACTCATCTTTAACTGACCCATGCTTAAACACTATGACGTTCCTTAATGATATTGCCAGCCAATATCCTGAAGCAATATCGTTCGCCCCTGGTCGCCCTATAGAAAAGGACTTTAAATTCGGCGACATCAGCTTTTATATAAATATTTATATCGATCATCTTATGAAAAATGAGCATCGCTCAGAGAGCGGCGTGATAACTCAATTATTTCAATACGGCCCCTCAGAAGGATATATTCGCGCACTCATTGCTGACATGCTGAATATAACAGACGGTATTACTTGCTCCCCAGAGGATATTGTAGTCACGTCTGGTGCACAGGAGGGAATGCTACTAATTTTACGTGCTCTTTTTTCTGATAGTGACGATGTTTTACTAGTTCCTCAACCTGTTTATGTAGGCATTATTGGCGCAGCAAGATTGTTGGACATCCGCATTGAGACATTCGATATCCATGAACACGGTGTGGAAATTAGTGAAATTAAGGAAAAAATTCAAGCCACAGAAGCAGAGGGGGGAAAAGTCAAAGCCCTTTACATCAATGCTGATTTCTGCAACCCCATCGGTATATCCCTACCGCTTAATCAGCGCAAAGAGTTGGTCAAACTTGCCCGCAATTACAATCTAACCTTGTTAGAAGACAACCCTTATGGCATTTTCGGATCAGAGAGGAGTATTAATCCTACCTTGATCTCACTCGACCTGCATAATAACCACGTTGCATACCTCGGTTCGTTCTCTAAAACATTATTTCCCGGTGTACGGGTGGGGTTTATTGTTTCCAGACGATTATCCTTAGCATTAACAAAGATAAAAAGTATGCTTACACTCAACACTTCACCTATTGGCCAAGCAATTGTAGGCGGCGTACTACTGGAGTGCCAAGGGGACCTTCGACACCACTGTAAAACAAAAATAAATTTTTATCTAAATAATCTAGACGATTTACTAAATCAATTAGACGCAAGCTTTCCCGAGGGATCCCACTTACGGTCACAAATATCATGGAATCGACCTAAAGGTGGTTTTTTCCTAGTGCTCAGGCTTCCTTTCCCAGTTAATTTGTCGCTGCTAAAAATCTCTGCTGAGCAGCATGGTGTTCTTTGGACACCCATGGAAATATTTTACTCACCGCCTAGAGAGTCCAATGAAATCAGGCTCTCGTTCAGCTATCTAACCCCTGAGGAACTCAAAGAAGGAGTCATCCGGTTGAGTGACTTTATAAAAGAATGTATGGCTATAAACACGCCTAAAGCTTTTAATAAGCAAAGTAAAGGAGACGAGTATAAATGACCGCTTTTCTGTACTTCGCTTGCATTATGGTATGGGGGTCGTCATGGATTGCCATTCAAATGCAGTTGGGGGACGTACCGATACTGGCCTCTATTTTCTACCGCTTCGTAATCGCGGCCCTACTGCTTCTCCCATGCCTAATTATTATTAAAAAATTACAAAAAACAAAACCTATTGACCATCTTTGGTTTGTTGGACAAGGAGTGTGTTTCTTTTCTTTAAATTTCTTATGCTTTTATCATGCCACGCAATATATCCCCAGCGGAATTGTCGCTATCATTTTTTCCACAGTGCTGCTTTTTAATAGTATAAACCGTTGGCTATTCTTACATCAGAACACCTCACTGAGTGAATTCGCAGGAATGTTTTTTGGCGTAGCAGGCATTATTCTTTTATTCTGGCGTGAGCTGACACAGCAAATTTTCGGCGCAGATCTGTTCACTGGCATACTATTCGCGTTACTGGGAACATTGATTTTTTCATTTGGCAATATGATATCTATTCGTAACAGTTCCAAAGGCATCACTCCACTAACCAGCAATGGTTATTCTATGGGGTACGGAGCTCTGATCTTATTGTTAGCTGTCATCCTCACAGGAACGCCCTTTAAGTTCAGTTTTACTTACCAATATATTCTCAGCCTACTTTACCTTTCAGCTTTTGCATCCGTACTAGGGTTCACTATTTATTTGACTCTGGTGAATAAGATCGGCATCAATAAGGCTGCATATTGCATGGTGGCCTTCCCAGTCGTAGCGATACTGATTTCCACATTATTTGAAGACTTCCACTGGGATCCAACTACTTTTTCAGGTGTTGGCGTTATCATCTTCGGTAATTTTTTGATGGTCTCTAAGTTAGAGTGGCGCATCAAAAAACCGTCAAGAGAGCAGAGCTAACAACATTTTCTACATTTCATACACGAATAAGGAACTATCTATGCCCGTCGTTACTATCGCCCAGTCTCCAGGCCGGACGTTGGAGCAAAAACGTGAGCTCATCAAGAAAATTACCGAAGCATTTGTCGACAGCTATAATGTCAAACCGGAATCTGTCACAATATTCCTCCAAGATTATGACGACCAAAACTGGGGCAAAGCGGGTCTATTGCATATAGACACAAAGCATACCAAGGGTTAATTTGGATATCATCCAATGCCGTTGCCTTGTTTCTTCATCAAGTATTATAGGACATACTTAATTCTCAATTGCGGGTTTTCGGCCCTAGATTCAAGCAATAAGTGCAACACCTGCTGTGTCCAGGGCTCCTGAGTACTCTCCCAGGAACACCTGTGCCGGTATCCGGTAACCGAGTCGCTTTCGAGGGCGGTCATTGAGCTTCCTGACCACCCTGCGCAGCTCGGCATCGGTGACCTGACGGAAGTCTGTCCCCTTGGGGAAGTACTGCCTGATCAGGCCATTGGTATTCTCGTTGCTCCCACGCTGGCCGGAGCAGTAAGGGTCACAAAAGTAGATATCTGCGCTGACCGCCTGGCCAACGGCGACGTGACTGGCAAACTCGGAGCCATTGTCCAGAGTGATCCCGAGTTCGACACTTCCAGCCCGATTTCGGCCTGAAATCGGCACTCATGGCATGAGAATTCAGTAGCTTAGCCATCTCTTGCCGAATTCTTTGTAGTGACACGTTTTTCTCTTGATGTCTTGCCAGACATAGATTGGGAGGTCTATCGTAGTGACATGTTTGTCAAAGTCACCAAATCCGGTCCGCGCCGCTACGTGAAGCTCGTCGAGTCTTATCGCGACGAGGCCGGCAAGCCGCGCCAACGCGTGATCGCGACGCTGGGACGCCTGGAAGCCGTCACCGCCGGGGAGTCCAGCGCGCTGATCAATGGCCTGCTGCGCGTCACCGGCCAGCCGACGCTCGAGGAAGGCACCGGCGAGACCGACTTCGC
Organism: Halomonas sp. 141; assembly: GCF_002810305.1. Taxonomy (NCBI): domain Bacteria; kingdom Pseudomonadati; phylum Pseudomonadota; class Gammaproteobacteria; order Oceanospirillales; family Halomonadaceae; genus Halomonas; species Halomonas sp. 141. The sequence continues at coordinate 1,617 of NZ_PINZ01000077.1, read as the reverse complement.
GCCGGCGCGTTCCGTGGGTGATACCTGGCTGCTGACGTCACTCTGGAAAGAGCTCGGCCTGGATGACGCCTTCCGGCGTGTCTTGCGTAGCAAGCGCCAGTTCGATGCCGAGCGGCTGCTGCGGGTCATGGTGTTCAATCGGCTGTGTGATCCGGAATCCAAGCTCGGGGTGCTGCGCTGGCTGGAAGATGTACTGGTGCCCGACGTCGACACGGCCTCGATCAGTCACCAGCATCTGCTGCGCACCATGGATACCCTGTCGGACTGCAGCGAAGCTCTCAATGACGTTCTGGCACAGCAGCTCAAGCCACTGATCGACCAGGAACTCTCGATCGTCTTCTACGACCTCACCACGATTCGGGCAGAAGGCAGTACCTCACTCGACGGTGATCTCCGTCAATACGGTCCCTCGAAGGAGGGCGGCATCGCCCGCCAGTTCATGCTCGGTGTCGTGCAGACGGCGGAAGGCTTGCCCATTCACCACGAAGTCTTCGATGGCAATGTCGCGGAAACCCGCACGTTGCTGCCGACCATCGAAACGGTGGTCAAGCGCTTCAACGTGAGTCGAGTTGTGCTGGTCGCCGACCGTGGCCTGCTCTCGCTGGACAATCTGGCCGCCCTGTCCGCCGTACGTATCGAGGGTCGCCCTCTGGAATTTATCCTGGCGGTGCCGGGACGCCGTTATGGCGAGTTCGATGCGCTGCTGAAGGCGTTTCACCAGACGCATTGCCAGGACGCCGAACGCGAAGCCTACGGCGAGATGGCATGGCAGGACCATCGGCTGATCGTGGCGCACCGGCCGGAGGTCGCGAAGGCGCAGACGGCGGCACGCGATCAGAAGATCGAGGCGCTGCAGGCCGATGCGCGCCAGTGGTTCGAGAAACTGGACAATCAGGATGCCGGGCGGCGCTATCGTGGCAGAAAGCTCTCGGATGCCGGCGTCACCGCCAGGTTCTACAAGGCCGTCACCGACGCTCACCTCGGGCATATCCTGAAGGTCGATCTGACCGCCGAGACGTTCAACTATGTCCTGGATCAGCGGGCGCTCGATCGCGCCAGGATGATGGACGGCAAGCTGCTGCTGGTCACCAACATGGCCGACCACGACCCGCAGGAGATCGTAGAGCGCTACCGGGCGCTGGCAGACATCGAGCGCGGCTTCCGGGTGCTGAAGAGCGACATCGAGATCGCACCGGTCTACCACCGGCTGCCGGATCGTATCCGCGCCCATGCGCTGATCTGCTTCCTCGCGCTGGTGCTTTACCGGGTGCTACGAATGCGGTTGAAGGCCAGCGATCACCCCTTGTCACCGACGCGGGCACTGGAAATTGCCCGCAAGATTCAGTTCCACCAGGTCCTGCTGCACCGTCGCGAGACGGCGAGCGGCTTGACCAAACTGAAGCCTGAACAACGCGACCTTTTCGAAGCGATTGGCCTGCCGGCACCGACTGCATCTCGCTTGTAGTGCCAATTTTGAAAACGCGTTTTCAGGTTAATCAGTGGCTTACGCTTCTATCTGTCGAACTCGGGAGTGATGGTCTTCACAGCTCCCCGGCGTGGCTTCAACAGCCGGATCATGGCCGCTTGCGTCAGGTCTGCTGAGACCCTGGGCAACCG
>NZ_PINZ01000076.1:0-6510 GCF_002810305.1 Halomonas sp. 141 | reverse complement strand
AACAACCAGGGGGAACGCGATCTGCGAATGACCAAGGTTCAGCAGAAAATCTCGGGCTGTTTCCGCTCCTGGGAGGGGGCGGAGATCTTCTGCCGGATGCGCAGCTTCCTCTCGACCGCCGTCAAGCAAGGGGTGGCGGCGCATACCGCACTGGAGCAACTGTTTGCGGGTGATGTGCCATCCTTCATGCAGCCTACAGCCACAGATCAGGCGGCGTGAGCTAAACAGTTACAAAAATGCTAGCTGGCGTTATTTAGGAAAGCGCAAGCGTGATGCTGTTGGCTCGCGTGAGCATTCACAGTGCATCGCCTTCTGGCAGGGGGTATGTAATGTCATGAGCGATTGGCAAGCCGTACTACATGGCGAACGGCAGTCTATGCATTTGCGTCAAAGCACCATACATGCTCATGGTGTATTTCTTCAGGCTATCGCCGTTGCATGCTCTTCACTACGCCATACAGCGCCCGACACCTTCGACCCAAACTGGTATACGTCAAAGCTGCTTCCTTTGAGAGAAGAAAATTGGCTTCGAACCAACCCTGAATGGGAGGGCCGTTGCTTACGTGACGGGCGAATTTCAAAATCTCACACATCTGTCGAGCTGCTGGCCTGCTCCATTAAGCGACGCCTTCACATCCCCCTGACTGAAACTCAGCTCGAATTAGAGGGAGCTAAAAAAACATGAGCGAAGCTACGCTTTTTGCGTCTCAAGATGAGATGCTCGCCTCCCAGAGCTTTGCTGGTAGACCCCTCCCAGATCTTATTGCGGAACTTCAAACCTTGTACCTGGAGGATGATCGCCCCTGGGTTATTGGATTTAGCGGTGGCAAAGACTCGACGGCTGTTTTGTCTCTAATCTACACAGCAATAGAAAAGCTCCCTGCTAATGAACGGCACAAGCATGTCTATGTCGTTTCATCGGATACCCTGGTCGAAACTCCCGTGGTCGTTGACATGATCTCGACGACCATCGATCAAATCAATACCAGAGCAAAAGAGCAGAACCTGCCCTTCTCTGCCCATCAGGTCACTCCCAAAGCCAGTGAAACCTTTTGGGTTAATTTGCTAGGCAAAGGGTATCCTGCTCCGACACAGAGTTTCAGGTGGTGTACGGAGAGAATGAAAATTGACCCAGTGAGTAGCTTTATCCTCGATAAAGTGACTCGCCATGGAGAGGTCATTGTCATTTTGGGAGCCCGAAGCCAAGAAAGCGCCTCGCGTGCTCAAGTTATTGCCAAACACAAAGTAGATGGCTCTTTGCTCTCCAAACATTCGTCGCTGCCAGGTGCATACACCTATATGCCTATCGAAGACTGGAGCTTTGATGAGGTATGGATGTACCTGCTGGGCGCGCCCACACCATGGGGGGGGACGCACCACCAACTGTTTTCTCTTTATAAAGATTCAAATGCAGGCGAGTGCCCTATCGTCATCGATACCAAAACCCCGTCTTGCGGCAACTCTCGATTTGGTTGCTGGACATGCACGGTTGTGACCAAGGATCGAGCCATGGAGGGGCTCATTGAATCGGGCGAGCTTTGGATGAAACGGCTCAAATCGTTTCGGGATTTGCTTTATCGCACCACCAAGCCTCACAACAAGGCTAAGTACCGCAACCATAAACGCCGTACTGGTAAGGTGCATTACGCGCGTGGGCAAATTGACGATGAGACCACCACCGAAAAAAAGGTCATCCCTGGCCCCTATTGGATGTCATACCGTCAGGCATGGGTCAAAAAGCTGCTGGAAATTCAAAAACATCTTAATGATGGCGGCAACCCTATCCGTCTCATACATGAAGATGAGCTCAGACATATCCGCATCGAGTGGCTAAATGATCCAAACGAGCCGGATGCCCTCGATACCCTGCCTGCCATCTATGCCAGCGTGTATGGTTACAAATTAGAGTGGATGCAAGATTCTGCAGGCGTATTATCTCAGCAAGATGCAGCAGCCCTCAGTGCAGCTTGCCATGCACATAACACCCCGGCAGAGCTAGCTATCAAACTGCTCCAACTAGAGCAATCACTGGATGGTTTGAGTAAACGCCACGGTGTTTTCAAGCGTATCGACACACTATTGAACCAGGACTGGGGCGACTTAGACAGCTTGCGCAGCAAAAAACAGGACGCCAGCATGACACTGCCTACCATGCATAACGCTAAAAGTGTGATGCAGGACATGTTTCAGGACAACACTACTTACCAAGGTAAAACTCGTAACGCCAAAAGTGTGTATGACGAATTGCTGTCAGGCCTGGAATTGCAGTACGCGGAGCTAGACCAATGATCATTGAAAAACTTTACTTGGGTAACTTCAGAGTCTATAGCGGCAATCACGAAATAGACCTCAAACCTGTAGGTTTAAGTGGTGAAAAACCGATCATTCTTTTTGACGGTCTAAATGGCGCAGGCAAAACTACCATTTTAACTGCAGTACGGCTCGCTCTATACGGCAAGCGCACACTGGGTGATAAAGTAGATAATGAGACGTATCACCGCTATTTAGCCGACTCTATGCATAAGTCTCGCACTAATGCAGTACCGCCAAAATCAGCTTATGTGCGCCTTACCTTTAGCGATAGTAAAGCCGGCAAACTTCATGAGTATGATGTCGTACGCAGTTGGTTCGTTGATACCAGCGGTGTAGTCAGTGAGAAACTTCAAATTACGCGTGATGGCGAGGTGCTGAAGTCACTGACTTATGAGCAGGCTCAAAGCTTTCTAAATGACCTTATTCCTATCGGGATCGCCGATCTTTTTTTCTTTGATGGTGAAAAAATCGCTGAGCTTGCAGAGTCAAATGGAAATGCAGCCTTGGCAAATGCAATCGAGCGATTGTTAGGACTCGACTTAGTCAGCAGGTTACGAGCCGACTTAGGCATATATATTCGCAATCATACAAAGGGGCGCCTTCCTGATGCCATTCGTAAAGAAGCAGAACAACTAGAAAGCGATTATCAACGCTACTACGCGAACTATGAAATAGAGCGAGACGCCAAAGAAGCTCTTGAAGACCAACTGCATAATTTAAAAGCTGATATTGCGCATAAAGAGCGAAAAATCGAAGCTCATGGCGGTGCATGGTACGAAAACCGCTCTGCAGAACAAGAGCGAATGGAACGTTTACTAGCAGAGCAACACAGTATTAGAGCGCGTATTCGCACATTGAAAGGCTCACTCTACCCAATAGCCTTAGCACCTACTGCGCTAGGTAAGCTGCTTGAGCAACTGGATAAAGAAAGCCGTTACCGTAAGCAACTGATTACCCATAAAGCAGCCAAACGCCAGGCAAATGCCCTTCGCAAAGAGCTGGCCAGCGCATTAACGGGCAAAGAGCAACTGTTAGATACTGCAATTTCCAAAGCTTTTGGTAAAAGCTTGGATGACCCCAAAAAAGTTGAGCTCATTCACGACCTATCGGATAGTGAGATTGAACGCCTAAGGCATCAAATTACCGTTGAGGCACCTAAGCAAAAAAAGGAAGTGGACGCGTTAGAAGAGCGGCTAGAACGTTTGCGGCATGAGCTGAGTGAATGTGCAACCAACCTAGAACGTGCTCCTGATGAGCAGCGCATTAAACCCCTTTACGCTGCATTGCATGAGGCACAGCTAGCCCAGGGCCGCTTATATAGCCGAATTGAAGAGAAGCGTGAAAATGCCAAGCGTGAGCTTAGGGCTGCCATGGATTGTCTACGCAAGCTCAGAAAGTTAGAAGCAGAGCATCAGTCTCAATCTGATAATGCCCATGCTGTCGGTATGGCCAATAGTATACGAGATATGCTAACGAGCTATACTGAGCAGGCAAAAATCAGTAAAGTCAAAGAGCTGGAGCACGCATTTGGAGAGTCATTCAAACGCCTGTCACGTAAAAGCTACGAACATATTACTCCACGAATCAACCCGCAAACCTTTGCTGTCAATTTACAGCACACTGATGGTAAAACACTAGATCGTAACCAATTGTCAGCTGGTGAAAAACAAATTTACGCCACAGCAATGCTCGAAGCGCTAGGTAAATGCTCTGGCAAACGTTTGCCCATTATTATCGACACTCCGTTGGGACGATTAGATTCAGAACATCGCCAACGCATCATTGATCATTACTTTCCTTCTGCCAGCCACCAAGTCGTTTTACTTTCGACCGACACTGAAATAAAATTAAGCAAAAAGCACTCTCAGCCATTCAGTTACGCCATCTCGAAAAAATATGAAATAATTTACAATCCAGCTACAGCCTCCACAACGCTACAAGAAGGTTACTTTGATAATGCTTACTGATCGAAAATTTTCCTTGACTAAGAAGACAGAAGATCGTTTAAAGAGAGCCAAACAGGCAAGTGGGCAAAGTATTAATCAGCTTGCAAACGAAAATTTTTTCTTATCCCTAGAAAAAAACTTCAAAGTGAGATTAGAAAATCTAGAAAGGCCTACAATGGGCACCATCAAGCTTGACAAATCTACATGGCTGGGTGAATGCCAAGTAGTGGTAGAGGTTGCTTTAAAGAACCTCTACCCTTCTGCTTCACCTGATGAAGCTGCTATATTATGGGCGCTTCATGTAGAAAGTGGTATTTAGCTTTTCATAAGCGGCAGCATTTCATCATAGACTTTCTCGTAATACATACCACCCAGAACTTTTTTAACAAGCCGAGGGTATGATGCACTCTCGGCATCGGGAAAGTCTGGAGAAGAAAAATTATTAGCTTCATTTTCCGTCAAGTAATTCAAACAATTATTATGAATTAGTGCTTGCCAGATTTTTTCCATAGTCATCTCGACACTGAGCTTTTCAAATACTCGAGAACCATATGACATTATGACAGAATTATAATCACTCATCCCCACTCTTTTTCTTGAAACATCAGATCGTACTTTTACCTCAAGAGATATTAAGTTTAGTAACTTGCTACCTTTAGCGGCATTGTTCGGCCCTGGGCTCATAGCCTCATTTTTAACGATCAAGCCCTCCCATGGCGACAAACCTAGCAAAACCCCACAGACATTAAACTCAATTGTTTTTTTAATATCAAAATAACCAGCCAATCCCAAGTTATTAATTGGTTGGATAATCTCTCCCAGATGCTCATTAAGATAAGATAAATCGCCATCTCTAAGGCGATCTTGAGCATCTAAATAGCCGAACAGCATTTGCTGACCAACCATTGTCCTTAATAAGTTCCCATTTGTCTGGGCTTCAAGTCTTTGTATAAACGATTTCAATGCCAAGCTTTTAGCTTCGCTAAAATCATTTATACTCACATATTCCTCACGTGCCTTTTTAAGCTTTACAGTGCCATTACGACTCCAAGAAGAAAACTTCTCCTTGCTCATTACAATAAATTTATAAGCCTCTTCAGGGCCAAATCCTTCTACTCCATTCTCCAAACAGTCGTGTATTTCCGTAACAAACCAAAGACTATTAAACACCCTAGATGCTATTTCACAAACCGCACTCAAAGAAGATCCAACTAAACTAGTAGTGCTTTTTACAGAAAAATCAAAAGCTCTAATTGATTCATACTTAGTAGCATATTGCAGCTTTAAGCCTCTGACTTTTTCATCTCTTTCTCTTTTTAGCTCACCTGACTCGTTTATTTCATTTAAAGCTTCTAAGTAGCTCAAACGCAACTCAGTCAACCGGATAAATGCTTCTTGCTCACCTTCCTCTAATCCGTTATTTCTTAAAAAATCAGGCAGCTCTTCAAGATCCTCAGGCCATCCAGAAAGAGCATCATCTAGCAAATTCTCCAGAATATTATCGTTAATAATTCGACACACTTTGACTAAGCTTGCGTTACCATCTACAACACCACTATCTGACAACAAAATAGACTGAATTAAATTGTCGTGCAAAGTTAAGATATGAGTGACTTCCCATGGAAAGAGGCTTTCATGACTTCTAAAAATGGTATTTATATCTTCATCATCACTACCATCCTCACCAACCAAATACTTATTGATATAGTCAAGCGATGCAAAAGAGAAGCATCCTTTTTTATGTAGCTTTTGATATGGATCTTCTTCTGAGTTACCGCCAGGCGGTAAGGCGCCAAGCGCACGTGAGCTAACTCTTCTCAGGAGATTTCTATCATCAATAAAAATAAGCTTTTGCTCAGATACTCTTTTAGGAGTATTATTCACATCGATAAAAAGTTGCCTCGTAGCGTCTACTACTGGCAAATCATCAGCATTCTCAAAAATCACAAATGAGACAGAAATGCTACTCTCCCCTTCAGAACCTTCTCCATGGTAAAATCTTCTCAAGGCCTCTACTCTATGCTGGCCATCAACAACAACAGCAGAAATCTTATCTTTATCCCATCTCAATTCTACTGGCACATTATTAAAGAGTTTCTTTTTATCTTCAGCTCCAGGGTGCGAAATACTAACCCCATCTATGTTCAATCCATTATCTTCGCTACTTACATATCTGTCGGGTCCCGTGTGATTGACCACCCGTTTGGTAAATAACTCAGGCCGCTTGGCCTGCCATTCCTTCATCGCCGTG
>NZ_PINZ01000075.1:0-6939 GCF_002810305.1 Halomonas sp. 141 | reverse complement strand
AACAACATGCCGACCCATGCAGGCCTTTTCAATCATATCATCCTGATTTTCTTATCTATTTCGTGGGGATCCGTCAGGGTTAAATGGCCGAAGGTTATTAGTAATACAGCACACTGTTAAACGATTCATTGGCGTCGGAGCACATAGCGAGGCGTATAAACTAAAGGACATTAGCGTATGGCTTCCATTTCATCATTGGGTATCGGTTCAGGGCTTGATCTCAACGGCTTGCTAGACCAACTGCAAGAAGCCGAGCGGGGCAAGCTGGAGCCCATCGAGCGGCAACTGGAAACCCAGCAGACCAAAATTTCCGCCTACGGCCAGCTGCAAAGCGCCATGTCTCAGTTTCAAACGGCGGCGGCGGCGCTCAACGACAGCGCCCTGTTCGAAAGCCTGTCAACCAACGTTGGTGGCAGCGCCATTACGGCCGCCGCTGACGGCGAAGCCCAGCCCGGTGCTTATAACGTTACCGTTGACCGGCTCGCGACCGCAGGCACGCTGGCCACCACCTCCGTGCCGGATGCCACGGTAGCCCTGACCGAAGAAGACACCTCTCTGACTCTGACCTTCGCCGGCCAGGATGATGTTAACGTGGCTATCAGCGCCAATAGCACGCTGGAAGACGTGCGCGATGCCATCAATGCCCAGCAAGACAGCGGCGTCTCCGCGTCGATTATTTTCGACGGTGAAGCGTACCGCCTGGCATTGAGTTCTACCCAAACAGGGGAGGCAGCTTCCATTGAAGGCGTGACCTTTGGCACCGCCTTTGGCAGTGAATTGGCGACCGATGTGGTGCAAGCTGGGCAAAATGCCGTACTCAATGTCAACGGCGTTGACATCACCAGCCCCACCAATCAGGTAGAAGGCGCTATTCAAGGGGTTACGCTCAACCTGCAAGAAGAAGGCACCAGCACCGTGGCCGTAGAACAGGACACCCGCGCCGTTCGAGAGGCGATCACCAGCTTCGTAGACGCCTACAACGACCTGAAAGGCACCATTGGCGAACTTACCAGTTTCAACCCTGAAAGCGGCGTGGCTGGCGAGTTGAACGGCGACAGTGCCGTGCGCACAGTCGAATCGCGCTTACGCAGCGTGTTAAGCGGTGGCATGGAAGGCGAGTTCTCCATGCTGAGCGATATTGGCATTACCCTTCAGCGCGATGGCACTTTGGCCGTCGATAGCGACAAGTTAGATGATGCCATTGCCAACAACCAGGAGGCGCTTTCCACCTTCTTTGCAGGCGACGCCAGCGACGCGGGCATGGCCGGTCAAATCAACCAGACGCTAACGCAGCTGTTGGGCACCAATGGCGCGGTCTCGGGGGCCATCAGCGGGGCTGAAAACCGCGTAGAATCCCTGGGCGAACGCTATGTGCGCATGGAACAGTCAATCGAGCAAACCATTGCCCGTTACCGCACTCAATTTGGCCAATTGGATGGCATGATTGCCCAAATGAACCAGACCAGCGACTACCTGACCCAGCAGTTCGATGCGCTGGACGCCCAACTGGGCCGCCGCTAAGCGCTCACCCGCCTTACCCCACGCCTGCTGGAAACAGCAGGCGTTTTTGTGACTGACATATTCTATGACGGGCAAGTAAAGCTTAAAAAACACTTACCCTATTCAAGTTTTCCGCTGATGCGCCGATAATGACGTTACATTTGATCGCTCTGTTTATTTCCCTTCAGGAGCGACGACACAAGCGCGTTCATTGCGCATGGGTTTAGCCTTTTGCACCGAGGAATGACGGTATGGCGACAATAACCTCTCTAGGCGTTGGCTCTGGTCTGGATCTCACCGGCTTGCTGGATCAGCTACAGGCTGCGGAACGCGGCAAGCTCGTGCCCATTACCCGCCAAAAAGAGCAGCAGCAGGCCAAAATTTCGGCTTTCGGCCAGCTGCAAACGTCGCTGAACGGTTTTCAGGATGCGCTGGCTAAAATCAACGACCCCAAGCTCTACCAAAGCCTTTCCGCCAACGTGCGGGGCGATGCCATTAAAGCCACCACCACCGCCAGCGCGCTGCCCGGCAGCTACCGGGTAGAGGTATCTCAGCTGGCCACCTCTGGCACCTTGGCATCTAACCGCATCACGGGTGAAAAAAACGCCGCGCTAGACCTGCAAGGGGCCACGGCCATACGGCTCAATTTTGGCGGCGCGAATTCGGTCGATATTGCCATTGCCCCCAACAGCAGCCTGGAAGCCATTCGTAACGCCATTAACGCCCACAAGGATGCCGGTGTTAACGCCACCATCATCAACGATGGGGAAGGCTACCGTCTGGCGCTCAGCTCCAAGGCCACGGGAGCAGAGGCTTCGATTGAAGGCTTCAGCTTTGTAGATACCAGCCAGGACCCCGCGGCAACGGTAGCAGGGCCCTTTAGCGAAGATGCCGACACCAAGCGTTCTGGCGAAAATGCCGCGCTAACCGTCAATGGCATTGCCATCAGCAGTGCCAAAAACCAGATTGAAGGGGCCATTCAAGGGGTTACGCTCAACCTGGCCGAGTTGAGTATTGCCGAAGGCGAAACGGCCACCAGTACCATTACCGTCGAGCGCGACACCCTCAAGCAGCGCGAAGCCATCAACGACTTCGTGAAAGCGTTCAACGACCTGAAAGGCACCATTGCCAAACTCACCAGCTTTACCGGCGACAGCGAAACCGCAGGCGAGCTGCTAGGCGACAGCACCGTGCGCACCATTGAAAGTCGCTTACGCAGCGTGTTGACCGGTGGCGTGGAAGGTGGCGAGCTAGGCACCCTGAACCAGCTAGGCATTACCCTGCAGCGCGACGGTAAGCTGGCAGTGGATGACGACAAGCTATCCGACCTGGTAGCCAATAACCCCCAGGCGCTGAGCGACTTCTTCGCGGGTGATAAAAAAGAGAACGGCCTGGCTGGCAAGCTTTCCACGACAATCGACCAAATGCTAAGCAACAATGGCGTGGTCAAGCTGGCCATTAGCGGCGCAGAAAACCGTATTAAAAGCCTGGGCGAGCGCTTCGAGCGCATGGAAAAATCCATTGAGGGCACCATTGCCCGCTACCGCACCCAGTTCAGCCAGCTGGACGCCATGATTGCCCAGATGAACAGCATGAGCAGCTACCTGACCCAGCAGTTCGACGCTTTGGATTTCCAGCTAGGTCGCAAGCGCTGATCCATCCCAATACACGCCCAGCCCCCTTTGTGGGGGCGCATCTATAACACAGTCAACCTGGGCACGAACCAGCCTGAGAGCCACCGTGGGAGGCGGCTTCAGCCCGCGACCAATTTACCCCCATCCTCAAATAGCCCCACCCCTTCAGTTACCAAAAATTACACAAATCTCTGCACTTCTCCCTAAAGAATTTTTTCCTCATGCCGTTAATTAATACAACGGCGCTTCATGTCGCCGAACAGCGGGCCTTCCGGCCAGTTCACACGCAAGGAGAATCACCATGTCCGTGATCAATACCAACATTACCTCCATGATTGGCCAGTCCAATCTGTCCAAGTCCCAGAACGCGCTGCAGACCTCCATGGAGCGTCTCTCCTCCGGCCTGCGTATCAACAGTGCCAACCGCATGACCGCCCAGATCACCGGTCTGTCTCAGGCGCAGCGTAACGCCAACGACGGTATTTCTTTGGCCCAGACTGCAGAAGGTGCGCTGAATCAGATCAACGACAACCTTCAGCGTATTCGTGAGCTGACCGTTCAGGCGCAGAACGGTACCAACTCAGCTTCTGATATTGACTCGATTCAAGAAGAGGTTAATCAGCTTCAACGGGATCAGCGTGCTGGATTCGGATAAAACCTATAATATCCAAGTTGGTGCGAATGATGGTCAAACTATTTCTATTAAAATAGAAGACCCTGCTTTCAGCGCCCGTACTGACGAAGATACGCCAGCGACAGGGTGGAGATTTGATGTCGATACCAACATTGATAATACAGATGGCTTTGACGTCCTGAGTGGCTCCATCAGTGCAGCAGACCTTGCTGATGGTACGCCGGGTGAAGACGTAGATAATCCGCTGGCCACACTTGATGCTGCACTGATGGCTGTCGACAAGCAGCGTAGCGCATTGGGTGCCGTGCAGAACCGTTTCGAAGATGCCGACTACGCGGTGGAAGTGGCCAACATGACCCGCGCGCAGATTCTGCAGAACGTTCTTTCTCTGCTGGGTTAATGGGTTAGCTTTTAAGCTGATTGATCGATATATAACGGGGCTGAAAGGCCCCGTTTTTGTAATGGAGAGATAAAATGGCAAAAGGTATCTGTGCTAATCATTTGGAAAATGGAGATGTCAATAATGTAAGGGTTGATTATGGCAATGGGATGATAATGGATATAGACGTCGACGATTACATCCAAAAAGAAATTTTGCCGGATTACAATCAGCTTCCTGACTGCAGTGCTGCGCCAGTAGAGGAAGATGAGTAGGGGAGTTTTTATGAGTAATGTAAGTTATAGTTATTTAACACACTGGATTGATGGCGTTTATTTAAAAGTATCTTTTGATGTTGCTGGGTATGGTGTTAATGACATTCTTTTCTCGGGTGAAAATGTAGAAAATGCTGGTGAGGCTCTTGGTTTCATTCCTGGTTATCTTGTGTCTAAAGAAATTGTTCGCCGTTTGGTTATGAGTGATGTTTATTCTCTTCCGATACAGAAAATGTCAGAAGTTAAAGATTTTAGTGAGCTTGATGAGTTGCTAAAGTATTATGGTGTGTAATAATTGGGAATTTTTGCAAGCTAAAAATTCCCAATTATTCATATTAAAGAGGTAGATGGGAAATTCTTTTCGACTGGTGTTTATGTTTGGCAGTTTTTAGGTAGACAATAGTGCTGATAGAGTTTTTTGAGGTGTTTTAAATGTATATGATGGCCTTCAAGGTTCTTGGTACTCGTGTGAGAGGGAAGATTAAGATTCAAGTTTTTGATAGGGTCTGCGATACCAGATACTATATTCCTGGCTGGATGGTTGAGGAAACTCGTAAAGGGATGAGACCTGTCGAAATAACTAATGAGTGCTGGGGAGTAGGTGATGGGCGTGTATTTTCATTAACTCTTAGCCGTGACTATAACACCCTTGTTGTTTTTAAAAAATAAGCGGAGCAGTATGAACGATGACGACCAACAACGTGGTATTAACGAGCTTCAAGCACTTATCGACTAAACGCAACAAACGTTAATCCGCTTTGAAGCAACTGGTATGGATGAGCAGATGCCAGCGGATTACTACAAGCTGCTGACGATTTTGGATGAGGCGATTAAACAACAGCGTGAGCATACCAAGGCACTGCTGTTGGTTTGAGATTGCTGCGTTGCTGTATTCCTCACAACGACAAGAGGATCAATGCTGCGTTTCAGCACGCACTTCTTCAACCGGTAATTCTGTGATCTCAGCGATCAGCTGATCGTCCATTTCGATACGGGCAATTAACTTGCGGGCGGTATTACGCTTGAGCGCGTTGCTCGGCTTCCTGTACACGCTCTTCTGCTTCTCGCAAGGTTTCTTGACTGACTGGAGCATCAAGCTCTTATCGACGACACCCAAGCCACGCTCACCTGCTTTGAAACAACCGGCATGGATGATGAAATGCCGGAGGATTACGACAAGCTGCTGGATATTCTGGACGATGCCGTGAAGCAGCAGCGTGAGCATGTAATGGTGATGCTGCTGGTATGAAATTGCTTCTGGCACAAGATGGTTTCGTCGTTGCACTCCTCGCAACGGCATATGCAGGCTGCCATGCAGGAACACCTTACATTAGCGTGACTTCAAACCTGTCAGCCGTCACAACAGGCGTTTTAGCATGCCGAGGACCTTCTTTGATTTCTACCAAGCCATAGTCACCCATCTTTTTAATGGTGCGGCTCAGGCTCTCTTTACGACGCCCTGTGATTTCAGCAAGCTCTCCCAAGGATTGTGGCTTGCATTGGCGAATCGTTTTAAGTAGCTCAAGGTTTTTTGTATTCAACAGGCGAGACATGGACTCCACGCTATCGAACCATACCTTGGGTTCTTCAGCAGTAGGCTGATAGAGGCCTTTGGCAATCGAGATTGTGCGCTGGCGGAATTCATCACGGTTCATGATACCAATTTTGACAGTGGTCATATGCCTTCCTCTCGAAGTATTTCATCGACCTGTTTCCAAAAGTCTTCAATTAACTGCGCTGCAGAGTCAAAGAAGTAATCATTCACCACGCTGCGATAGTGGCGGTGATCCCACTCGTCACGTCGCCCCGCAAATTTTCTGCGTTTAATGTTTGGTGCATGGGCGTTGTCGTATCCAAGTAGCCGTGTTCCACTTTTATGATGCAGCGTCAAGCTGTATTTGATTCCATGGGGAATATTGGGTGTTGGGATGACTCGCCGTACTTCAAATTTGACCCAAAAATCACCGTGAATACCGTACTGAATATCGTTTAGGGCTAATAAAGCATCTAACCCTGGATCCTCCATAAACACGCTCCTTTGTCACCACTATTAATATAGTGGGGTTGTTTTCAGGTGTCAACCGCTGGGCCGTAAGCTACTGTGCAGGGCATGAGATGGCTTCGTGGTTGCATTCCACCACAAACGCTCGTCTTAGACCCGTTTACTCGCGTTGAGTCACTTAACTAACGTTCCAAGCACCGCCAGCATGTCTTGCTCGCCGTGGTTGTGTTCCAGCCCCCAAAGATTGCTGCCGCCACGTTGCGTATTTGATCCCTCCCAGCCTCGAAGTCCCGACACACTCGGTCGAAAAGCAATTCGAGGGAGTTGAGATGCGCGCCGGTGAACACCTTGCCCCGATACCTGGTGACAAAGACCAAATGGGCATGGAGTTTAAAAACGCAGTGTCTTCCTGTTCTGATAGCTTGTTTGGTTTCCATAGACCAAGTATATTCGAAGCCATGAAGCAGACCAAGACCCTCAAGGTTCGAGTGAAGGACAAACACGCCGCCGAGCTT
>NZ_PINZ01000074.1:0-6945 GCF_002810305.1 Halomonas sp. 141 | reverse complement strand
CCGTCAGTGCCCTGCGCACGTTAGATGAAGTGCTTCTTCATCTTGGCACAGAGGGACGGGTCCATCCCATTTCCCACAGGGCTGGCTCACCTCTGGGGGAGTTGGTCGCGGGCTGAAGCCGCCTCCCACGGGATGGCTAGGTGAAGGCGGTTTTCTGGAAGCTTGCCCGCGCTGTTACGGCCGCATGCCACGCGGCAAGCTGGGGGTGCGCTTCTTTCCAGCGTATCTCTGGCAGCCGGAAGGCGAGGTATTCCAGCGCGACGGCGATGGCGATATCGCCCAGGTGGATCGGTTCGGCTGTGGGGTTGCCGCTCAGCTCGCTATTCAGTTGCTCCAACAGCCGCTGCATGGCCCTTGCCCGGCGTTGGCCCAGCTCGCTCTGGTCGATCTCGGGGCCATAGTGTTTGCGGGCAATCACGGTGGTGAATGCGGCATCCATGAGGTTTTGGCCCAGTCCTGCCAGGTGCAGCACGTCACTCAACGAGTTGGTGGGCAGTATGGGCGGGGTGGGCTTTCCGTTGTCCAGGCTGTCCAGGTACATGGCAATCAGCATGGATTCGCTGAGCGTGGTGCCCTCCTCCGTTACCAGTGCGGGGATGCGCCCGGCGGGGTTGGCCTTGAGGAGATCGGCATCGTCGGCCCAGGGGTCGCACCACTTGAGCGTCACGGCGTTCATCAGGCCTTTTTCCAGTAACACGATGCGCACCAGCCGCGCATAGGGGGATGTTGCGTTCAGGTAGAGTTCCATGGTTGCCTCCCTTTGTCTGAATAGTGCTTGTTAGGTTATTGGGCAGAAGGATGTGTGCGGCGCTGCTGTACGCCTCGGCTCATCAGTACCAGCAACAAGCCAAGGGCAAGCGCCATGCCGCTGATGGTGAAGAGCGGCGTGTAGCTGCCCCACATACCATACAGCGCCGACATGGCATAGCCTGCCCCTGCCTGGGCAGCGGCGAAAGCGGCCGTGGCTCGACCCCAGAGCTGCTTGTGGGCGGTGGGCCCGACCAGCTCGGCCAGGCGGCCAGAGGTGAGGGCTACGATGCCGGGAATCATTGCCCCCACCATGAACGAAGAAACCGACTGGCTGAGCAGGGCAAGCGAGAACACCGGGAGCATGACGGCAGCGGCCTTGGCCGTAAAGGCGATCATCAAGCCCCCTTGCCACCCCACGCGCTGGGCCAGCGCCCCCACCATGAACGGCCCGCACAGGGCTCCCAGCCCGAAGATTCCCCATTGCAGGGAAGCGGCTTGATGGCCCAGGGCATGCTCCCTGGCGAGGTAGTCCACCCAGAACACGGTGTGGGGCACGAACCCCACCGCATCCAGCGCGTAAGCGCCGATGACCAGCACCACCACCCACTTTACCCCCGCATACCCAACGGGGCTATGACCCACCGGGCTTGCCGCCTGGCTTGCCACTGGGCGTGGGGGCAAGCGCGTGACGCCGCGGTCGCACGACAGGCCTGCCACCAAACAGAGCAGCCCCAGCGCACCCCAGGTGAGCGAGAGGCTTACCCCGAGCAGTGACGGCACCACGAGGGCGGAAAGCAGCGCCCCAAACCCGATACCGGTAAACACCAGGGCACCGACACGGGTTCGCCTTTCCGGGGGCGTGGCCGCCAGCGCCAGCGAGGGGCCCACGACCATCAAGATCCCCCCGCCCACCCCCGAGACCAGCCGCCAGAAGAAGAACCAGTGAAAACCACCCGCCCCGGCGCAAAGCAGGAAGCTGAGCCCGATACCCGCAAAGCTTGCCGCCAACACCCAGCGCGGCGCAAAACGCTCGCTCAGTGAGTGGGCGGCAAGCGCGCCGGTAAAATACCCCAACAGGTTGGCCGCCCCCAGGTAAGCGCCCTGGCTTGCGGTAAACCACCCTTGCTGAATGATCGCAGGCAATAGCGGCGTATAGGCAAAGCGAGCAATACCTATCCCCGCCAGGGTCGCCATGATGCCGGTCATTAACGCGGGCAGATCGTCGGTAGTGAGTGTTCGCTTCATCAAGCCAGTTCCTGGTGGTGTCGCCTGGATGGGCAGTTGGGCAAGCGCCATGGTGCTAAAGGCGGCCTGGCGGCTAGCATGGTCGCGGGCTAAAGCCACCTCCCGCAAGGCGGACTGACTCCCGGAGACAAGGCCAGTCTCAGGCTAATAGTGATAGCGGCATGAAATGACCGTGATGGCATGTTGATCGACGGCGTAAACAAGCCGATTGGTGTCATCGATGCGTCGAGACCAGAAGCCCGCCAGATTTTCTTTTAAGGGCTCTGGCTTACCGATTCCCTCAAAGGGAGAGCGCTTTACATCGTTGATCAGCTTGTTGATGCGCTTGAGGGTTTTCTTATTCTGACCTTGCCAATAGACGTAGTCGTTCCAGGCCTCATCTGTCCAGCACAATAGCCGTTGGCTACTCATCCATTAACGCTCGTGCGCTTGTCTGGCCAGCACGGTATTGCGCTATTGAGCGTTGAAGATGCTCAGCATTACCAGGTGAACGAAGCAGGTGCACTGTTTCCATGAGGCTATTGTAATAATCCAGTGACATCACAACGGCATCTTCAGCATCCCTGCGCGTGATCACGGTGGTGTCTGCATCATTCACAACGCCATCCAGCACGGCTTTCAAGCCATTCCTCGCTTCTGTAAAAGACACGATTTTCATACACACCTCACTTGTACCATTCACGGTACAAGTTTAGCGACCGCACGCCAACCTGTACAGCTTAGAGCACATAATGCTTCATCAAGCCTTCTTCACAAACTGCGCGGTCACTATCATGTCGCCTGCGCCGTCTACCTTGCAGTCCAGCTGGTGGTCTTTGCCCTCTTTTAGCCGCTTGATGACGGCCTTGGTGCCGATCTTGAGCACCAGAGAGCTACCTTTCACCTTGAGGTCCTTGATCAGCGTGACCTTGTCGCCTTCCGCCAGCGGCGTGCCGTGGGCATCGGCCACGTTCACGGCCTCTTCGGCGGCGGCTTCTTCAGGGTTCCATTCGTGGGCGCATTCGGGGCAGATGAACAGGCGTTGGTCCTGGTAGACGAATTCGGATTGGCAGCGGGGGCACGGTGGGCAAGACATGAGCAGTGGCTTCTTTGAGTTGGTGTCGTCCGCTTATGATACTGAGCCTGCGAACCTTTGGCGAATGCCAGGCGCGCTCAGCCTGGCAAAGCGGAGAGCGTGGAGAAACCGGTGCAAGCATAAGCAGTCAAAGTTGCTCAGGCTCCAGGCACCAGCCTTGTCGGGTTGCCTTGAGGCGGTCAGTCAGTGCCAATTCCTCCAGAAACGCATCGTCATGAGAGACCACCACCAAAGCGCCTTGATAGCTCCGTAACAGGGTTTCCAGCGCCTGGGCGGAGGGAAGGTCGAGGTGGTTGCTGGGCTCGTCGAGCAGCAGTAGTGATGGCGGCGAGTCGGCGTAGAGGATACAGGCCAGCGCGCCTTTCAGGCGCTCGCCGCCACTGAGATGCCCGCTGGGCTGGGTGATTTTCTGCGCATCCAGGCCCAACTGGGCCAGTCGCATGCGCAGTGTGCCTTCTGTTGTCGAGCGGTTCGTCTCCTGCAGCTGTTCAAGCAAGGTTTTATGCGGCTCAAGATTTGCCAGACGCTGGTCGAGGTAGGCACTTTCAGCTGTTACCTTGCAGGTTCCAGACACGGCTTCGATCTGACCTGCCAGCATGCGCAGCAGTGTCGATTTACCACAGCCGTTGGAGCCCACGATACCCAAACGCTGCCGCCCTTGCAGCAGCAGGCTGATATAACGCGTCGCGCCTGTAACGAAAGGTAGCTCGGCGTTTTCCAGAGTGACCAAGCGGCGCTGTGCGACTTGGGGGATGGGTAGCTCATGCAGGGTGATATGCGCCGCGCTTTCAACGTGCCTGGCGGCTTCTCTCACCTGCTGGTTGAGCTGTTCACGGCTGGCCGTGTGTTGCTGGCGCAGCGCGCCCAGTGCGTTTTGGCTGCGCTCTTGCTGGCCATCCAGAATCACCCTGGCCTGATTGGCTTCCTTGCCCTGCCGATTTCCTCGGGCCTGGCGTTTTTCCTGGCGTTCACGCTGCTTGCGCATCGCCCTTTCTTGGCGTTGGCGCTCCAGCTTGTGCCTATTGAGTTGGTCAATGGCGCTTTGCTGCTCGTGTGCTTTCGCCTCGGCATAGAAGGTGTAGTTACCGCCATAACTACGCAGCCCTGTGGGGGCCAGTTCTACGATACGTTCCAGGGTATCCAGCAGTTGCCGATCATGACTGACCACGATCAGCCCACGCGACCAGCGCTGCAGTTGTTCGATAAGCGCCTGGCGGCTGGGTCGGTCGAGATGATTGCTTGGCTCATCGAGTATCAAAAAGTCGGCATTGGAGAGCATGGCGCCCATTAAGGCAACCCTCATGGCCTCGCCACCGCTTAGTACGCTGGCCGGTGTGGTCGCTTCGAGATGATCCAGGCCGTTGCGCTCGAGTGCATGGCGAAATCGCTGGGGCATGTCCCACCGCTCCTCCACGGCCGCGAAATCCTCCATAGCCGTACTACCTGCCTCGATGCGTGCCAGCGCCTCCAGGGTGGGCTGAATACCGGCCAGCGCAGCAACGGATGCCGTTTTCGGCACGGCCACTTGCTGGGCAAGATAGTGTACCCGGCTGGGACGCTGGCAGACGCCAGTGGTCGGTTCTAACAGCCCTGCGAGGATGTGGGCCAATACCGTTTTACCCGCACCGTTGCGCCCCACCAGCCCAGTGGGTTGCGTATCGAACTGCTGGTGAAGGTCAGTGAAAAGCAGTCTGCCATCCGGCAAAACGTAGGAAACACCCTGCAGGGTGAGATGGGTAGTGGTCATGATGAATTCCAGCGATGCCAAGTACTCCCCCTGTGTCAGGGGCTCACGGAGACTGGCCGTCATTGCAACGGCGGGCATCAATGGTTCATTGGACAACTACCTCTGTTTGGCGTGAAGAGAAACACCATCATACAAACAGTCACGGCGGCACATCAATGGCCACATGACCAAAGCGCCCCCGGCGGGGGGCGCTTTTGGTTCATGGGCTTAGAAAGATGCCCACTCTTCTTTGTTGTGGGGATTCCCGAGCACGTGCGTGGTCAACCGCTGGGTGGCCTTGGGCTGGCTGTCATGGCGTCGAGCGGTAGCAGGCAGCGCAGCCTGATGCTGCCCAGTGGTTGCTCCCTTGAAGAACGAGACCTCTTTCAATAATGCTTCGGCTTGCATTTGGAGAGAATGGCCTGCCGCACTGGACTCTTCCACCAGGCTTGCGTTCAGCTGGGTAACACTGTCCATTTGAGCGATGGCCGTGTTGACCTGATCGATCCCTTGAGACTGCTCGTGGCTGGCTGTCGCGATTTCACCCATCAACAAGGAGACACGCTGAACACCGCTGACAATGTCTTCCAGCGCTTTGCCCGCCTGATTGACGAGAGTAGACCCATTGCCGACTAGATCGATGCTTTCTTCCACCAGTTGCTTGATCTCCTTCGCCGCGTTGGCGCTACGCCCGGCAAGGTTGCGTACCTCACCCGCTACCACCGCAAAGCCTCGGCCCTGCTCGCCTGCACGCGCGGCTTCCACCGAGGCATTGAGCGCCAATAAGTTGGTCTGAAAAGCGATTTCGTCGATCAAGCCAACGATACCGGCAATCTTGCGGCTCGATGCATTGATGCCTTCCATCGCATTCACCGCGTTACTGGCGATTTCACCGCCCGCATTGGCTTGTTGCGTCACTTCGTAAACGAGCTTCTCGGCTTCGGATGCGTTGTCCGCGTTCTGCCGAACGGTAGAAGTGATTTCATCCATCGAGGCAGCGGTCTCTTCGATGCTGGCAGCCTGTTGCTGCGTCCGGCTGCTCAGATCTTCGGTGCCATGGGCAATCTCTTCAGCCGCCCCATTCACCGATTCGGCATTGTGTCGAACGGACATCACCACTTGGGAGACCTTCATCTCCATGGCCTTCAACGCCTTGAGCATGTCGCCGAATTCATCTTTACAGGTGATATTGATGTCGTTGTCCAGCTTGCCCTCCGCCATGGCGTTGGCAAGCACTTGCGCCTTGCCCAGCGGTGTCATGATGCCTTTGATCAACCATATTGCCAGCAGAACGCTCAAGAACACTGCCCCGGCGATCACGCCAATGACGATGTTGCGTGTCCATACGTATTCATGGGACGTTTGCTGGTGAGAGGCTGATGCTTGGGCACTATTGAGATCGATTAGCGAGTGAAGCGCATCGAGCACTTGCGGGTAGGCTGCCCGTAACGTCGTGGTGGCGATGCGGCGTGCCGCGTCGAAATCATTGCCGACCATCGCTGCGTTGACTTCGTCGACCCCTGCACGCAGCACCGCCAGAGACGTGATGAATTCTTCGGCGATACCACGCTCTACGTCATCAGACACCCGCTGGGGGAAATAATCGTTCCAAGCAGCATCGATAATGGCATCGTTTTCGGCCACTTCTTGCTGTGTCGTCACGGCGGAGGCCGGGTTGCGGTCGCGTTGTTCTGCGGTGATTTTCACTCTCGTACTGAGCAGCGCTTCGTTCACTTTTCCCAAATCGGCCAGCGTCAGCACGTTGCCTTCGAACGTGCGCGTAATGGCATCATTCATTTTACTCAAATGATATAGCCCGAATACCCCCACTGCGATCAGCATTAGAACGCAGGCCCCCAAACTCACAGCCAGCCGTCTTTTGACACTTTTTTTCAGGTATAGCATGGCGATTATTCTCATTAGCTCCGCAGCGGTGTGCTTTGGCAAGTGAAAAGCAATGGCATCTATAAACGTGCAGTAAAAGCACGTTAGCAAGACGCAGTTTCACCTGAATCCGTGAGACCGGCCCTCGGAAGCACTTCTAACCCACTGACCTGCATGGCAATATAGCCATTATCGCCATTCACCCAGACAGTGCCATGCCCAACATAAAGTTCCGCGCCAGTCGCCGCACCCTCACCAGCCACGC
>NZ_PINZ01000073.1:0-6967 GCF_002810305.1 Halomonas sp. 141 | reverse complement strand
CGCGTTGCTTCGCGGGTGCGCTCCGCTTACGCCGCGCTACGGTATGTCGCCCATATCAACCCAATACGTCACCACGGTAAATCGAGCCACACCAACCCCAAGCCGTCACCACGGCAAATCGAGGCACACCACCCCCAATACGTCACCACGGCAAATCGCGGCACCCCCGTAGCGCGGCGTAACGAAAGAGCGAGAGCAACGAGCGAAAGAGGCACCCGCGGAGGGCGGCGCCAGCCGCCCTGATAGCGTCACCGAACCACAAACGTGCCCTCGCAACACAAAACGCCATCGCCACCCGCCGTGCCCTCATCGGCAACGCTCTGCGCGTTGCTTCGCGGGTGCGCTCCGCTTACGCCGCGCTACGGGTGTGGCGGCAACGATGCAAATGGGGTTGCCCGTAGCGGGGTGGGGCGCGTTTCACCCGAGATCTTTCTCCCGCCGTAAGCGGCCGCCGATCACCAGCATGCAGGGGGTGAGCAGCAGGGTGAGGAAGGTGGCGAACGTCAACCCACCGGCGATGGCGCTGGACATTTGTGTCCACCACTGGGCGGAGGGGGCGTTGAACCCCAGCGCGGGGGCGAAGAGGTTGACGTTGACTCCCAGTACCATGGGCATCAGCCCCAGCACGGTGGTGATGGCGGTCAGCAGGACGGGGCGCAGGCGCAGGCAGCCTGCTTCCAGGGCTGCCTGAGGAGGTGGCATGCCGTCGCGGCGCAGCTCGTTGTAAGTGTCGATCAGGACGATATTATTGTTGACCACGATGCCCGCCAGCGCGATCACCCCCATGCCTACCATGACGATGCCAAAGGCCTGGCCGGTGATCAGCAGGCCCATGAGTACGCCCGCCGTGGAGAACACGATGGCGGACAACACCAGCGCGGCCTGGTAGTAGCTATTGAACTGAGTCACCAGAATCAGCGCCATCAGGCCCACCGCAATCAGGAAGGCGCTGATCAGAAACTGCATCGACTCCTGCTGATCCTCCTGCTCGCCAGCCACATTGACCATCAGGCCATCCGGCAGTTGGCCTTGGCCAGCGGCCAGCAGGGCTCTCAGGCGCTCATCGGCCAGGTAGCCGGGCGCCAGGTCTGCCTCCAGAGTAATGGCGCGGCGGCCATCGATGCGGTTCAGCGTCCCCACCTTGGGCGCCGGAGCGATTTCCACGAAATGAGAAATCGGCACCTGCCCACGGGAAGTGTTGATAGTGAGCCGCTCCAGTTGGTCCAGCGTGCGCCAGTGTTCCGGAAGGCGTACGCGAATATCGACCTCGTCACTCACCGTGGGCGGGCGGTAGCTGGCCACCTGCAGGCCGGTGGTGAGCAGTTGTACCGCGCTGCCAATGGTGGTGATATCGGTGCCCATGCGGGCGGCGGCCTCACGGTCCACGGTGATCTGCCACTCCACCCCTGGCAGGCTGCGGTTGTCCTGAATATCCACGAAGCCGCCCAGCTCGCGCATCAACCGGGTGAGTTGATCGACCCCCGCATCGGCAATGTCCGGGTCCGTGGCGCTGACTTCCAGTACGATGGGTTTGCCGCCGCCGGGGCCCATTTCCTGCTCGCGGAACTCCAGAGTGATCCCCGGAATATCTGCCGTGCGCTCGGCCATGTCCGCCAGAATGGTGCGCGCCGGACGGCGCTGATACCAGTCAATGAACTGGAACTGCAGCATGCCGACCACGTCGCTGCCCATCTGCTGGTCGGGCACCGCAAAAGAGCGTGCGTAGAGGGCTTCTACTTCGCTCAGGCCGCCCAGACGCTGCTCCACGCGGCGCAAAATGGCGTCGCTTTCCTGCGCGGAAAAATCGCCCCGGGCGCGCACCAGCACTTGGGCGCTATCGGGTTCGACGTTGGGGAAAAAATCCACGCCGTGGTTGAACCGCGCATAGCCGGTATACAGCAGCGCGATCAGCAGCAGGGCGAAGGCCAGCACCCAGCCGGGGTAGCGTAGCAATCGGCTCAGCAAATGGCGGTAGCCTCGGCCCATCGCAGTGCTTTCATCCAGAGGGCCAGTGCCTGCACCGCTGGCCTTGGCGGTACGGGTAAACAGCCGCCCAAGCATGGGCAGGAAGATGAGCGCCATGACCAGCGAGGCCAGCAGGCACAGAATCACCGTCGCGGGCAGGTACTTCATGAACTGACCGACGACGCCGGGCCAGAACAGCAGCGGTAGAAACACCGCCAATGTGGTTGCCGTGGAGGCAATCACTGGCCAGCTCATCCGCGACGCGGCGTTCAGCCACGCCTGATGAGCCGTTTGCCCCTCGTGCAGATGGCGGTCGGCAAGCTCGCTGACCACGATGGCACCGTCCACCAGCATGCCTGCCACCAGAATCAGCGCAAACAGCACCACGATGTTGAGAGTAAAGCCAAAGGCCCAGACCAGCAGAATGCCGCTCAGGAAAGCCCCCGGAATGGTCAGCCCGACCAGCAGTGCCATACGCCAGCCCATCACGGCGACCACCACGATCAGCACCAGCACCACGGCGGTCAGTACGTTGTTGAGCAGCTCGGAGAGCATGTTCTGCACGGTGACCGACTCGTCCATGATCGTGGTCACCCGTAGCTGCTCCGGCAACAGCGGCTGCGCCTCCGCAAAGCGGTCCCGCACGGCGTCGATGGTGGCGATAATGTTGGCCCCGGCGCGTTTGGAGATTTCCAGCACCACGGCAGGCTGGCCGTCGATACGGGCAAAGCCTTCGGGCTCTTTGTAGGTGGGGTGAATCCAGGCCACGTCACCGAACGTGACCACTTGCTCGCCCTCTACTTTCACGGGCATGTTCATCACGTCTTCCAGCGCCGCGATGATGCCGGGCACCTTCAGCGCCAGCCTGCCTGCGCCAGTATCCAGGCTGCCGGCGGCCACCAGCCGATTGTTGCGCGAGACCTGGTTGAACAAGGCATCGAAATCGACCCCGTAACTCTCCAGCACCAGCGGGTCCACGACGATTTCCAGCAGGTCTTCACGGTCACCGGCAATGTCCACCTCCAGTACGTCGGCAATGCCTTCGATCTCCTCCTTCAGGCGGCGGGCGATGGCGATGCGCTCGCGGGTGTCCAGCTCCCCTGAAAGGCCGATGCTCAAGACCGGAAACTCCGAGACGTTGACCTCCATGACCCTCGGTTCGTCGGCTTCGGTGGGCAGACTGCTACGCGCAATGTCTACCCGTTCCCGCACGTCGGAAAGCGCCGTGTCCGGATCGAAGCCCGGGGCGAACTCCAGCGTGACGGAGCCATGCCCCTCGCTGGACTGCGCCGTGAACTTGCGCAGCCCGGCAATGCCCCGCAGCTCCTGTTCCATCGGACGAATCAGCAGCCGTTCACCATCTTCCGGGCTGACCCCCTCCAGCGAGAGCGAGACATAAATGATCGGGATGGTGACGTCCGGGTTGGCTTCCTTGGGGATCACCTGCCAGGCCGTGAGCCCAGCCAGCAGCAGCCCGACCAGTAGCAGCAGGGTGGTGCGCGTATGGGTCAGCGCCGCATTAATGAGTGAGCGCATTTCCACCTTCCTGGGCAGGCACGGGAGTCACTTCCTCGCCGGGACTCACAAGTCCAGCCCCCAGTGTAATCAGCGTGACCGGGTCGGGTAGGCCGCTGACATAGGCGCGCTGGGTGTCGGCACTGACCAGCTCCACGGCAGACTGCACCACGCGGTTTTCGGCGTCCAGATGCCGAATGGCCAACTGGCCCCGCTCATCCAGGTTGAACAGCGCAGGCGAAAGCGTATGCACGGCGCGAGGGGGCAGGGTGATGGTCAGCTCGGCGCTGCCGCCTGCCAGCCGCTGGCGCTCGGGGTTGTCGAGGAGGACTTCCACGTAAAACGTCCGGGTCGCCTCATCGGCGCGGCGGCTGATATAGCTCACTTCGCCGGTCAGCTCGCCGCCATTCAACAGGCGGGCCGCCACCGGCAGCCCTTCACTCAGAGCGCCGACCTGCTGCTGGGACACCCAGGCCTCTCCTTTCAGGTGACGGTCATCGACCAGGCGAG
The DNA here is from genome assembly GCF_002810305.1 of Halomonas sp. 141. NCBI lineage: Bacteria > Pseudomonadati > Pseudomonadota > Gammaproteobacteria > Oceanospirillales > Halomonadaceae > Halomonas > Halomonas sp. 141. Next base: position 2,977 of record NZ_PINZ01000073.1, on the reverse strand, counting down.
CCCACTCTTCTCCGGGTTGCAACAAGTCACCCATTTCCACCTGTACTCGGTCCAGCACGCCTTCGAACGGAGCGCTGGGGCGAGTATCGCGTAGCTGCTTCTCCAGTTGAGCCAGCTGGGCCGCGCTGGCGCTGAGAGCGCTTTGCAAGCGCAGCAGCTCAGGCTGGGAGATCAGCTCTCGACGACGCAGGTTCTGGGCCCCTGCGTACTCCGCCTGCGCCAGGGCCAGCTCGTCGCGTGCCTGCTGCAGGCGCTCCGGCAGGGCTTCACTTTCCAGTACCAGCAGCGTCTCGCCCGGCTGAACGTGTTCGCCCTGAGAGGCGGGTATTTCCGCCACCAGCCCTGCCACATTGGCGCGTAACACCGCCTCGCGCGCCGCCGCCAGCTGGCCTTGAACCACCACCTGAGGAATGTAGAGCGTGCTGGGTTGGGTCGATACCTCTACCCGAGTCAGAGATTCGCCGTGGGTGTCGTGGTTTTCGGCAGGCGTCGACTGAAAACGCTGAAAGTCGCCCAGGGCAAGCCATACCACCAGGGCCAGCACCAGCAGGCTAGCCAGGGCATAAGAGGGGGGGATTCTTCGCATGGGGAGTCACTGTTCCAAATAAAGAGGGGCTCGCAACCCGAGACACCATAGCGCAAGTGCTGCCGGTCAGCGAGTACCAGGCCGCCGTGCGAATGGGTAGTAGTCTCAAGTCTGATTGAGTTTTTGAGCGTGTGGGCATAACATCGGTGCGCGAATCTTTACCGGGCGAACCTTCACTAGGCGAACCATCAAGGAGCAATGATGAAAGATCCAGTACGTATTGCGATTACCGGCGGTGCCGGCCAGATCAGCTACTCTCTTATTTTCCGCATTGCCGCTGGCGACATGCTGGGGCCGGATCAGCCTGTCATTCTCCAGCTTCTCGAAATTCCTCAGGCCATGGATGCGCTCAACGGCGTAGTCATGGAAGTGAACGACTGTGCGTTCCCGCTGGTGCAAGATATCGTCGCCACCGACGACCCCAACGTGGCGTTCAAGGATGCCGACTTCGCTCTGCTGGTAGGTGCTCGTCCGCGTGGCCCCGGCATGGAGCGTAAAGACCTGCTGGAAGCCAACGCCGCTATCTTCTCCGTACAAGGTAAAGCGCTGAACGACCACGCCAGCCGTGATGTGAAAGTGCTGGTCGTCGGCAACCCGGCCAACACCAACGCGCTGATCGCCTCCTGCAACGCGCCGGACCTGGACGCTGGCCAGTTCACCGCCATGACCCGTCTGGACCACAACCGCGCCCTGACGCAGCTGGCACAGAAGACCGGCAAGCACGTCACCGACGTCGAAAACATGATCATCTGGGGCAACCACAGTGCCACCCAGTACCCGGACCTGGCCCAGTGCAAGGTAGACGGCAAAGCCGCTTTCGATCTGGTCGAGCGCGACTGGTACGAAAACGACTTCATCCCGACCGTACAGCAGCGCGGTGCCGCCATCATCAAGGCGCGCGGCGCCTCGTCTGCCGCCTCCGCTGCGTCTTCCGCCATCGACCACATGCGTGATTGGGCGCTGGGCTGCGACGGTATCGTCAGCATGGCCATCCCCTCCGACGGCAGCTACGGCATCGCCGAAGGCATCATCTACTCCTACCCGGTGCGCTGCCAGGGTGGCAAGTACGAAATCGTACAAGGTTTCGAACTCGATGCGTTCAGCAAAGAGAAGATGCAGGCCACGGAAAAAGAACTGCGCGAAGAGCGCGCTGCCGTCGAGCACCTGCTCGGCTAAGTACGCCGTTTGGCACCCGCCAACCGCACCCACCCCGCAAGCCATGCTTGCGGGGTTTTTTTATGGGCATGGGATGCTGCAAAAGTATGTCCCTTCAATAGGGTCGTCGCGAGTCACCGAGCGACTCGAATTTTTGAGCAAAAGCGTGTCAAATGTAGAGGGTATAGAAAAAATATTGGAGTACCGGGTTGCTCATCAGCAGCGCTTGAGGAGAAGAGTATGCAGGCGATTGAATTCGAAACAGATATTCAAGACGGTATGGTTAAAATTCCAGACGAATACGCAGAGCTGAGAAACAGGCATGCCCGGATCGTGGTGCTGTACGAAAACAGCACATCAGCGCCGAGCGAGCCCGAGGCGTCATCCGGTCTTGATTTCTCGTCTGTAAAAGCGCCCACGCTGACAGCGCAGGAAGGGCTCGAGTATCAACGGAGCATGCGGGATGAGTGGTGATTATCTGCTCGACACGAATGTTTTTATTAACGCGATCAAGCGACAGCTATGCCTCCCGCCTGCTCATTACGCTTATTCCGTGATCACTGAGCTCGAACTGTTGGGATTCCCGGGGCTACCCTTGCAAGAAGAGCAGGCTATTTCAGCTTTATTAGCCAATCTGACACGCGTCGAACTCAACCATCTAGTCAAACAGGAGACGATCAATACACGTCGTCATACGCTGATGAAATTACCTGACAGCATCATTTCTGCATCTGCCACCGTTACCCAAGCCACATTAGTCACAGACGATGCCACACTGGCCGCTAGGCACCAGGGCAAAGCGATATCGTTGAATATGCTCTTGCGTTCTTGATAGTCCACATCGTTCCAGACAGAGACTCGTTACGCCGCGCTACGGGGGTGCCTCGATTTGCCGTGGTGACGTATTAGGGTTGATGTTGGCGTTGTGGTCGGGGTGGTTTATGCGTTGGTGTAATGTTGGCGCATACCGTAGCGCGGCGTAAGCGGAGCGCACCCGCGAAGCAACGTGAGAGCGTTGCCGATGGGGGCGCGGGGGGTGGCGGTGGTGTTTTGTGATTCGAGGGCGCGTTTGGTTCGGTGGTGCCATCGGGGCGGCTGGCGCCGCCTTCGCGCCGGGCCGCCGCTGCGGGTGCCTCTTTCGCTCGTTGCTCTCGCTCAATCGTTACGCCGCGCTACGGGTGTGCCTCGATTTGCCGTGGTGACGTATTCGGGTTGGTGTTGGCGATGTGATCGGGG
>NZ_PINZ01000072.1:0-7660 GCF_002810305.1 Halomonas sp. 141 | reverse complement strand
GAAAGGTAACAACCTGGGAATCCCCTTCCTTTCCGTCGCTAGACGGCAGCGCAAGCTGAGGGAGGGGAGGATGTCAATTGATGCGTGATTTCTTGCACGAGATTGGCAGTGAATTGTTGGCTGAAGCTCGTGAGCTGGATATTGAAACCTTGGGGCGCCGTATGAACGTAGTGGGTGGGCCAAGTGAAATGGCCTTTCCCAAGAATGTTGGCCTCCTGTTTTTTAATGAGCAACCCGAGCAATTCTTCCCCGCGACTCAGATAGACGTGGTGTACTTCCCTGACGGTGCAGGCGGTGACCATTTTGAAGAAAAAGTGTTCAAGGGGCCGCTTGGTCGCATCACTCGTGATGCTCTGGACTACATCAATCGAAACTACCTTAAAGAGGGCGTGACAAAACACGCTGATCGCCCTCAGGCTGAACGTTTCTGGAACTACCCATTGGCTGCCATTGAAGAGGCGGTCGTGAACGCGGTGTACCATCGCTCCTATGAAATTCGTGAACCCATTGAAATCCGTCTCGATGGACAAGAACTGGTGGTGCTGAGCTTCCCGGGCCCAGACCGCTCTATCCGTTTACAGGACTTACAAGCCGGTAAAGCTGTCAGCCGTCGCTACCGGAATCGACGCATCGGTGAGTTTTTAAAAGAGCTGGATTTGACGGAAGGTCGTTCAACGGGAGTGCCCAAAATCCTCCGCGTGATGAAGGCAAATGGCTCCCCAGAACCGATATTCGAAACTGACGATGAACGCAGCTACTTTCTCATTCGGCTGCCTGTGCATACAGGCTTCCTCATTGAAGCTGCTGCTGAAGAGCCTGCCTTGGATATCATGGATCCAGCAGGGCCTAAGCAGGGACTAAGTAAGGAGCAAGTAGAACTTCTCCAGGCCTGCGTGGAAGAAGTACCGATCACCTTTCTAATGAGCATCATGGGTCGCGCTAACCGAACCAAATTTCGCACTGGGCTGCTGAATCCACTGCTCGATGCAGGGTTGATTGAAATGACTCAACCTGAGTCGCCGCGTAGCCCAACGCAAAAATATCGGTTAAGTGCTGAGGGCAAACAAATAATTGCCCATGGGGGCAAAAAATGAAAGCAAACGGTTAGAGACGGCTCTTTGACCAAGGCCAGCGGCGCTTGGCGGGCGTGTCGATCTGTCCGATGGCGCTGGTGAGCGGCAGCATGATGGCGCTGAGCTGACGGTGGCAGACGGCGCTGCTGAGCACGCCGGGGCACTGTTTGAGCAGCAGGTCGCACTGCTGCGAGGCGATAAAGAGCTGCTCCACGACCGTAGGCGTGAACAGTGGCTTGGCCTGCTGGCAGCAGCGGGTCAGCTCGCGGGAGAGCATCGAGAGCATGCTGGTGTCTAGCCAGCAGGGCAGCGGGTCTTCCAGCCGTCCGGCAATCGAGTGCTGAATGGCTTCAAACGAGGTGCGTAAAAATAGCAGAGTTTGACGAAGCTGACGCTGTTCACTGGTCATGGGACGTTCCTTCACCTCAACGGCTCTTTCTCTGCCAGGGGGATGGCTAAAAAGAGAATGTTTCTCATTTGCATCTTTTGGTGAAGATAGCCTCCTTCAATCGCAGTGTCAATCACAGGCTATGAGCGGCTAGGCTGACATTCGCCAACCCATGGGTGCTGTAAGTGCCACCAACGCTTAGCGTGTCAGCAGGTAAACCCCCTGCAGGAAGTAGAACACCCCAATGCCGGTGACGATCCAGCGGGTCCAGGTGCGGAAGTTGGCATCGGTCAGGCGGTGCAGGATCCGCGTGCCGGTTTGGGTGCCCAGCATGGCAAAGGGCGCGGCCAGCAACACCATGGCCCACTCGCCAGCGCTGAGTGCCAGCGCTGCCCCCAGGTAAAAGATGATCTTGATGGAGTGGGCGACGACCTGAATCATTGCCTTGGTGGCCACCACCTGGCGGCGGTCCATGTGGGAGCGCACGAAGAAAATGTCGATCAGCGGCCCAGACACCCCGGCGGCGATGGTCAGGCCGCCGGAGGCCAGTCCGCAGCACACGGCATGGCTGGGGCGTTTGGCGTCCAGTTGAAACCAGTGTTTGGGCATCCAGACCAGCAGCGGCATCAGGCCGATCAGCAGCGACACCGTCGCCGCGTTGGGTGCGTAGTTGAAGAGCAGCAGTAACCCAGCGGCGCTCGTAACCCCCAGCGTCATGAGCGCCACGATTCGCCAGACGATGAAGTGTCGCGATAGCCACGCCCGCGACGCATTGGCGGTCAGCTGAATAACCCCATGCACGGCCATGGCGGTGCCCGCCGGGAAGATCACCAGCAGGAACCACAGCAACACCAGCCCGCCCGCCATGCCAAACACGCCAGACAGCAGGGAAGTAAAAAACACCACGCCAACGAACAGGCTACCTACCCACAGGGTCATGATGCGTGCCCTCAGCTACGGCAAAAGGGCCAGACCTGATAGAAGCGTCGACACTGAAACTCGGCTTCACAACTGTTCAGCTGGGCTTGATAACGCCCGGCTCGCTGGGCGACCTGGCGGCCCGCGCTGAGCACGTGGGGCTTATTGCGGTAGGTGCCACGCTGATAGCCGCCCGCGCCTTCATGGTAGGCGTAATAAAGGTGTTCGGGGTTGCTCAGGGAAATGCCGGTTTGCGCGCGGGTGCGGGCGTTGTACCAGCCGATGAAGTCGGTGGCGTGCTTCATGTGAGTGCGCCGCGCAAACATGCTGCCAGCCTGGTCGCGGTATTCGCCCCACACCGGGTCCTGTGCCTGGGCATAGCCCTTGGCTGATGAAGGGCGCGGGCCGGGAATGAAGCCCAGGTAGCGCTTGCGGTCGGGGCGCACATGGCTTCGGAACGAGGACTCCTGCTGAATGAACGACATCTGGGTGGCAATCGGCGTGCCCCACTGCTCCTGAGACTCCCGCGCATAGTCGTACCAACTGGGCTGCTCGCGGAAGATCTCGCAGATGTTGCTCTGGTCCTGTGGCGGGCTGGGCGCCAATGAGGCACACCCCGACAGCAGCAACAGCGCCGCGATGCTCAACCATAGGCGCCAGGCCAGAGAGTTATCAACAGGGCGATGCATAGGACGTTCCTTGTGAATAAGTGGTTATACGGGGTCAGTGCCCCTGGCGCAGCAGTGGTTCCAGGCAGCGGCGCAGGCGCTGCGCTTCGCGTGCCAGGGTTTCCCCCGACAGCATACCCACCCCCATCACCAGGCCGACGCGAGGGTCAGAGGCGGCGCACACCGGGCTCAAAGGCCGCACGATCAAGTGCTCTTTCAGCAGCGCCTGGGCGATGGCCACGTCGTTGACGCCCGGCGCGAACTCCACGCACAGGCTGATGGCACTGCTGGGCGGCGAGACCGAGCGCACCTGAGGCAGCGAGCACAGCTGGTCGTGCAGCACCTGCTGGCGGCCTAGATAATCCCGTTGAATACGCCGACACCAGGCATCCAGGTCGCCGTCGAAGATGAACTGGGCCAGCACCGCCTGGTCCAGCATGCGGCCCTCGCGAAACAGCTCGCTGCGCAGGCGGTTCATCGGCCCCGCCAAGTGGCGCGGCACCACCAGATAGCCCAGCCGCAGGCCGGGAAACATCATCTTGGAGAACGAGCCTACCAGCAAATGGCGCTCAGAGGTGGTATCAAAAAGTAGATTGGCATGATCGTCCCGGTTGAACTCGTAGTCATCCTCGACCACGTAGCGGGGCGCAAGCGCCTCGCACAAGCGCTGCTTGTGGGCAGCACGGGTCGGCACGCTGAGCGGGTAGTGGTGCGAGCCGGTAAGGTAAGCCAGCGTGACCGGGCCGGAAGCGGTGGGCAACGTATGGCCCGTGTCCGGCCGCCAGGGCAGCATGTCGATGTTCAAACCCGCCGCCGTGAAGACGTTGCGCGCGCCCCAGTAACAGGGCGACTCCATGGCCACCGTGTCGCCCACATCCGCCAGGGCCACGGCGCACAGCTCGATGCCGTTGTGGGTGCCGTCGGTAATGATGATCTGCTCGGTATCGCAGTGAATATTGCGCCAGCGGGCCAGAAATTCGCGGATGGCCCGCTTCAGCGGCCCGTAGCCCCCGGTGGAGTAGGAGAGCAGCAGGGCATTTTGCGGCACCGTGACGCTGGCATAGAGCTGGCGCCACTTGCGCATCGGAAACTGGGCAATGTCTGGGATGCCCGGCACGAAGGCCCCGCTCTGAACAGTACTTGCCCCCGGCCATCGCAGTACTCGCTGGGCACGATTGGATAGCTGCACCTTGGTGGGCGTTGAGGTAGTGGGAGCCGCCACTTTACAGCTCCACGTTCCACTGCCGTGTGAGGTTGTAAGCAGTCCTTCTTCGATAAGCGTGGCAACCGCTAAAGAAAAGGTATTCCGAGCGACTCCTAAGGCTGCCGCAAGCTTGCGATGTGAAGGTAATCGAGTTTGGTGAGGCCACTCTTGATTGATCGATTGCCTTAATGCCTGCTCTAACCTTACTTGCTTACTCAACCGTTCAGGCTGCTGCGCATAGCTTTTTATGAGTTGTTGTAAAGCGACTTGGCAATCCATCCAAGTTCTCCCTTGTCGATAATGCTCTTTCAATATCGTAGTAAAACAGAAAAGTGGTCTGCTTGAACGCAAAAGTGGTGCATTCGCCTGCCTAAGATTTGCTGCTAGCGTGCCTATTAGGTTGTAGACCAGGAGAATGTTATGAGCTTTATCGAACAGTGGTTGCACGATGCCGTACCGGCCCTGGTGGGCGGTGAATGGCGCAAGGGCCAGCAGACCTTCGCGGTGGACAACCCCGCCACCGGCGAGACCATCGCCCATGTAGCGGACTTGAGCGCCGACGATACCCGCGACGCCGTGGCCGCCGCTTATGACGCCGGTGCCGCCTGGCGCGCCACCCCGGTGAAACAGCGCTCCGCGCTGCTGCGCCGCTGGTTTGAGCTGGTCAATGAGCACGCCGACGACCTGGCTCGCCTGATGACTCTGGAGCAGGGCAAGCCGCTGGCGGAAGCCAAAGGCGAAGTGACCTACGGCGCCTCGTTCATCGAGTTCTTCGCCGAAGAAGCCAAGCGTATGGCCGGGGAAACCCTGCCCAGCCACGGTGCCGACAAGCGCCTGCTGGTACTGCGCGAGCCGGTAGGCGTGGTGGCCGCGATCACCCCGTGGAACTTCCCGCTGGCGATGATTACCCGCAAGTGCGCCCCGGCCCTGGCCGCCGGTTGCACCGTGGTCATCAAACCCGCCGAAGCCACCCCGCTTACCGCCCTGGCCGCCGCCTACCTGGCGCTGGAAGCGGGCCTGCCCGCCGGTACCATCAACGTGGTGACGGCCTCCAGACCCGCCGCCGTGGGCGAAGTGCTCACCACCGATGCACGGGTGCGCAAAGTCTCGTTTACCGGCTCTACCCCGGTGGGTAAGCACTTACTTGCCCAGTGCGCCAGCACGGTGAAGAAAACCGCCATGGAGCTGGGCGGCAACGCCCCGTTCATCGTCTTTGATGACGCCGACGTGGACGCCGCCGTGAACGGAGCCATCGCCTCCAAGTTCCGCAACGCCGGGCAAACCTGCGTGTGCACCAACCGCTTCCTGGTGCAGGACGGCATTTACGATGCGTTCGTCGCCAAGCTCACCGAGCGCGTGAACGCGCTGAAGGTAGGCGACGGCCTGGCCGACGGCAGCATCATCGGCCCGCTGATCAACCAAGCCGCCGTGGATAAAGTGCAGCGCCATGTCGACGACGCGGTGAACAAAGGCGCACGGCTGCTGTGCGGCGGCCAGCCCCACGCGGCGGGCGAGCGCTTCTTCACCCCCACGGTGCTGGCGGATGTGACCACTCAAATGGCCGTGGCCGATGAAGAGACCTTTGGCCCAGTCGCGCCGGTGTTCCGCTTCAAGCAGGACGAAGAAGCCATCGCCATGGCCAACGACACGCCGTTTGGCCTGGCCGCCTACTTCTACGCCACGGATTACCGCCGCATCTGGCGCACCATGGAAGCGCTTGAATGCGGCATGGTCGGCGTCAACGAAGGGCTGATCTCTACCGAGCTGGCGCCCTTTGGCGGTGTGAAGGAGTCCGGGTTGGGCCGCGAAGGCTCTCACCACGGATTGGATGAATTTACCGAACTGAAATACGTCTGCGTTGGCGGCCTGTAAAGAGAACGATGATGACTAACCAAGAATTGAATGAACTGAAAAACCGCTTCGTGGCCAACGGTGCCGCCACGCCCACCACCCAGTTTGCCGAGCGCGCCGAAAACGCCGAGCTGTGGGACGCCGACGGCAACCGCTGGATCGACTTCGCGGGCGGCATCGGTGTGCTCAACCTGGGCCATCGCCACCCGAAAATCGTCGCCGCCGTGGAAGCGCAGCTCAAGAAAGTCATGCACACCAGCGCGGCGGTGATCTCCTACGCGCCCTACGTGCAGCTGTGCCAAAAGCTCTGCGAACTGACGCCGGTACGCGGCCCCGAGCGCAAAGCCATGCTGGTGAACACCGGCGCCGAAGCGCTGGAAAACGCCGTGAAGATCGCCCGCGCCGCCACTGGCCGCACCGGCATCATCACCTTCGATGGCGCCTTCCACGGCCGCACCATGATGACCCTGGCGATGACCGGCAAGGTGCTGCCCTACAAGAACGACTTCGGCCCCATGCCGGGCGACGTGTTCCGCGCCCCGTTCCCCAACCCGCTGCACGGCATCAGCGAAGAAGCCTCGCTGAACGCCATTCGCACGCTGTTCAAAACCGATATCGCCCCGCACCGCACGGCAGCCATCGTGATCGAGCCGGTACAGGGTGAGGGCGGTTTCTACATCGCCTCACCGGACTACCTGAAAGCCCTGCGCGCGCTGTGCGACGAGCACAGCATTCTGCTGATCGCCGACGAAGTGCAGTCCGGCTTCGCCCGTACCGGCAAGCTGTTTGCGCTGGAACACAGCGGTATCGAAGCGGACATCCTCACCACCGCCAAGAGCCTCGCCAACGGCATGCCGCTCTCTGCGGTGGTCGGCACCGCCAAGGTGATGGACGCCTCCGGCCCCAACTCCCTGGGCGGCACCTACAGCGGCAACCCGCTCTCCTGCGCGGCGGCCCTGGCGGTGATCGAAGCCATCGAAGAAGAGAACATCCTCGCCCGCAGCGAGCAGATGGGCAACATGCTGGCTGAACGCTTCGCGGTCTGGGAAGAACGCTTCCCCGCCGTCGCCCACGGCCGCCAACTCGGCGCCATGGCCGCGTTCGAACTGCTCAACCGCGATGGCAAGCCCGACCCGCAGATGACCGCCGCGCTCTGCGCCAAAGCCCGCGAGAAAGGCCTGATCCTCCTTTCCTGCGGCTTCTACGGCAACAGCATCCGCATTCTGGTGCCGCTGACGGTATCATCTGCGGTGTTGGAAGAAGGGTTGAGTATTATTGAGGCGTCGTTGGAGGCGCTGAGCTAGTAGTTTTCTAATCGGCACTAAGCCCGCCCATCGTCAGGCAGCGTAAGCTGTTGGCGGTGGGCGGTTTTCTTCATAGGAAGACTTGAATGTTTTTGCGATGTCGGTGATTAGTAGCCACGGCCCTTTAGGTTTTCTTGAACCTAGATGTAGGGTCCCGGATGATCAAATCGCCTATAGGAGTTATCCTCTGCTAGCCGCCAGGGAGCTTCTTCAGCAATTCATCCGGGAACAGGTTCATGAACATCAAGCTGCAT
>NZ_PINZ01000071.1:0-8170 GCF_002810305.1 Halomonas sp. 141 | reverse complement strand
AGGCCAATTTCATTGGGCGACTGCCTGAATAGGCTGGGAGCCTGAATCATCGCGGGCTGAAGCCCCCTCCCACGCACTATTACAGCAACGCGAGGAGCGTTGCCGATGGGGGCGCCGGGGGCGCCGGGGGTGGCGGTGGCATGTTGTCGTTCGGGGGCACGTTTGGTTCGGTGGTGCCATCGGGGCGGCTGCCGCCGCCTTCGCGGGTGCCTCTTTCGCTCGTTGCTCTCGCTCAATCGTTACGCCGCGCTACGGGGGGCCTGGGTTTGCCGTGGTGACGTATTGGGGTTGATGATGTTGGCGGCATACCGTAGCGCGGCGTAAGCGGAGCGCACCCGCGAAGCACCCCGATAGGGGTGCCGGTGGTGGCAATGGCTTGGTACACATGACGATAGGGTTGTCGCCACACCATTCAATGCGAGACGCTTACCTCAATCCCGTAAGCTCATGATGCGCCAATGGCGCGCCTCGGCCACTTGGCGCAGGGTATCGTCAGGGTCTACGGCAACGGGGTTGTCGACCACTTCCAGCAGCGGCAGGTCGTTGTGGGAGTCGCTGTAGAACCACGCATCATCGAGGGTGCAATCCTGGTCTTCCAACCATGCTTCCAAACGCGTGACTTTGCCTTCTCGGAAGCTGGGCACCCCGGCCACGCGTCCAGTATAGCGGCCATCGACCATTTCGGGGTCGACGGCAATCAGATCATCCACGCCCAGCCGCTCGGCAATCGGGCCGGTGATGAAACGGTTGGTGGCCGTAATGATCAGCAGCGTATCGCCCTTGGTGCGGTGGCGGGCCAGCAGCTCTTCGGCCTTGGGCAGAATATGCGGCTCGATCTTGCTAATCATAAACTGTTGGTGCCAGGCAGCAAGCTGTTCCGGGCTGTTGTCAGCCAAGGGTTTCAGCGCCAGCGCCAGAAACGCCATCATGTCCAGCGTGCCCGCATTATAGTCGGCCAGGAAGCGCTCGTTGGCCTCGCGGTAGGCCACTGGGTCCACCGCCCCTTGTTCTACCAGGAACTCCCCCCAGGCATGATCGCTATCGATGGATAGCAGCGTATTATCCAGGTCGAAAATGGCCAGACTCACGGCGCTCCCCTTGATGGTTGATGTTGGTGAGATGTGCGCGGCACAAAGCGCCGGATTATCGCAGAGTCGCTTGGCTTTCACCACTTGGCGTTATCAAATTGTATTGATACGGTTGACTCCCTTGTGGAAAAATGGGGACAACTGAAAATTTATGAAGGTGATGTCCGTGATCGACGCTGACGGCTTTCGCCCCAATGTTGGCATCATTATTGCCAATAGCCAGGGGCAACTGCTTTGGGCGCGTCGTGTAGGACAAAATGCGTGGCAATTCCCCCAGGGAGGCATCAAGGCAAGCGAGACTCCACAACAAGCACTTTTTCGTGAGCTTCACGAAGAAATCGGCCTGACCGCCGACGATGTTGATATTGTCGCCTGCACCCGGGGCTGGCTGCGCTACCGTCTGCCACGACGCATGATTCGTACCCACTCAAGGCCAGTCTGCATCGGCCAAAAACAGAAGTGGTTTTTACTGCAAATTCGCTGCCAGGAAAACCGGATTTGCATGACGGCGACACCCAAGCCGGAGTTCGACGGTTGGCGATGGGTGAGCTACTGGTACCCGCTGGGTCAAGTGGTGCCCTTTAAAAGAGAGGTTTATCGACGCGCGTTACGAGAGCTGTCTCCCCGCGTTCAACGGTTGGCACAAGATAATGAAGGATGACGTGCGCGTCACTGCTGGAAGTCGGCAGTGGGCTATAGCCGGACACTTCCTCAGCGAGGCAAACAACAGTGAATAGTAAAATGTCGATGCTTGAGGTGCTACGACGCGTGATTCAGGAAGTGAATGGCGCGCGCAACCTCGATGCCGCGCTGTCCACCATGGTACGTCGTATCCGCAAGGCCATGCAGACGGACGTCTGCTCGTTCTACCTGTATGACAAAGAGCTGGAGTCACTGGTGCTGATGGAAACCATCGGCCTGCGCACCCAGGCCGTGGGCCGTGTGGTGCTGCCGCTGGGCGAAGGCCTGGTGGGGTTGGTAGCCAAGCGCAGTGAACCTCTCAACCTGGAAGATGCGCAGTCGCACTCGCACTTCCGCTATTTCGAGGCGACTGGAGAAGAGCGCTACTGCAGCTTTCTCGGCGTGCCGATCATCCACCAGCGTCACATGCTGGGCGTGCTGGTAGTGCAGCAGGCGGAAAAACGCCGCTACGATGACGAAGACGAAGCCTTTCTGGTCACCATGGCAGCCCAGTTGGCCGGCGTGCTGGCCCATGCTTTGGCCACGGGCCACCTGACCCGCCCTGCGTTGCCCGGCGGCCAAGCCATGTTCAAGGGCGTGGCCGCGTCGCCCGGGATGGCCATGGGCGAGGCCGTGGTCATTACTCCGCCCGCTGACCTCAACAGCGTGCCAGACCTGATTCCCAGCGATCAGGAGTACGAAATCGCCCGTCTCAAGGAAGCCATCGGCAAGACCCGCGACGAGATCCGCGCGGCGGCCGAGCGGCTGGTCAACCGTATCTCGTCTCAGGAACTGGCGCTGTTCGATGTCTACCAGCAGATGCTGGGCGAGGCGGCGCTTTCGGAAGAGGTCGAAAAACGCATCCGTGAAGGGCAGTGGGCGCCGGGGGCGTTGGCCGATGTGGTGCGCCGTCACGTGCAATACCTGGAGCGGGTCGATGACGACTACCTGCGTGAACGGGCGGCGGATATTCGCGACCTGGGCCGTCGTGTGCTGGCGCATCTTCAGGAAGATACGCCCGCCACCCCGGAAATCTACCCGGACGACGCCATTCTGGTGGGCGATGAAATCAGCGTGGCGATGTTGGGCGAAGTGCCCCGCGACAAGCTCAAGGGGCTGGTCTCGGTGCGCGGCTCCAGCACCTCGCATGTGGCCATCGTCGCCCGTGCCATGGGTATCCCCACCGTGCTGGGCATGATGGATTTGCCGCTGCCCCGCCTGAACGGCGCGCCTGTGGTGCTGGATGGCCACCGTGGGCGGCTGTTCGTGCGGCCCATGGCGGAGCTCAAGGCTCGCTACGCTAGCCTGATTGCCGAAGAGAAAGTGCTCAGTGAGGTGTTGGCCCACGAGCAGGACCTGCCCAGCGAAACCCCGGATGGCCACGGCATCCCGCTGATGGTGAACACCGGCCTGGCGGTGGATGCGTCTGCCATGCTGAAAAGCCGGATTGGTGGGGTAGGGCTCTATCGCACCGAAGTACCGTTCATGATCACCGAGCGCTTTCCCGGCGAAAAAGAGCAGATGCGCATGTACCGCGAGCAGTTGGCAGGCTTTGCGCCGCTGCCGGTGGTCATGCGCACGCTGGATATCGGCGGCGACAAGGATTTGCCCTACTTCCCCATCGAAGAGGCCAACCCCTTTTTGGGCTGGCGCGGCATGCGCGTCACCCTCGACCATCCTGAAGTGCTGATGGTGCAACTGCGCGCCATGCTCAAGGCCTCTCAGGATCTGAACAATCTCCACGTTCTGTTCCCGATGATCACCAATGTCGAAGAGGTGGATGAAGCCATTCGCTTGCTCGACCGTGCCATCATCGAGCTGGGCGAAGAGGGCATCCAAGTGGAGCGGCCCAGCGTGGGGGTCATGATCGAAGTGCCCGCCACCATCTATCAGATGGATGCGCTGGCCAAGCGGGTGGACTTCTTCTCGGTGGGCAGTAACGATCTCACCCAGTACCTGCTGGCGGTGGACCGCAACAACGCACGGGTATCCAGCCTCTACGATGCGCTGCACCCAGCGCTGCTGGGCGCGCTGGTCGAGCTGTCTCAGGATGCCCGGCGGCTGAACAAACCCATTTCGCTGTGTGGCGAGCTGGCCGGGGACCCGGCAGGGGCGCTGCTGCTGATGGCCATGGGCTTCAATAGCCTCTCCATGAACGCTCCCAGCCTGCCCAAGGTGCGAGCAGCCATTCGGCGTGTCACCCTGGCTGATGCGCAAACGCTGCTCAAGGAGATCATGCAGCTGGATACACCTTCCCAGGTACATGCCCATCTCAACCAGCGCTTCGACGAGTGGCAGCTTTCCCACCTGCTTCCCCCTAGGGATTAATACCCCCTGTAGGCGGGCGTTGCCAACGTGGTCTCACCCTGAAAACGGCCGAGGGGCCCAAAACGCTGCTCGGTCAAGGTGACGCTCCCTGCGTGGCTCAATGAGAGCCACGTAGTGGCTCGTGTGCCGTAGGTCTCGCCCACGATGAACGCCGCAGAGAGCTGACGCTCCAGTATCAGCCCCACGCCGGTATCGGGTAGCGCCGCGTCATCGGCAAGGCGGGCATCGTGAAGCGCCTGGCGGGTGGCCTGACGCCAGTGGCCCGCTTCATGCTGGCGTAGGGCATGGCGCACCGCCTGGAGCTTGGGCCATGCGGTGTTCAGACTGGCATTCGATAACCCGTGAACCCCCTCGGCCACTTCGTTCAGCGTCACGCCGTTGCGCCCCCGGTGCAGGTGCCAGCAGTGGGTGGGCGTCGCCACCAGCAGGTTGAACCCGGCATAGCGGGCTGCGCCGTGCTCGGCCATGTCCCTTAACCACTGGGCAGGGTCGCTACTGGTGAGTGCGTTGGCCACCAGTTCGCCCCGGCTGGGCGGGTGAGCGGGGGCCGACAACCGGGTGTCGCGCACGTTGGTCAATGCGGCTACCATTCCTTTCCGGTTGGCCGCCAGCCAGGTGCCCCCGGCCTCCAGGTCGCGGCCGCCCAGCAGCGGCTTGTCGTCCCAGCGGGCCAGTGGTGCCGTGGGGCGGGCATGAAATTCATCCCGGTTACCGGCCAGACGCAGCGGGAAACGACTCCCTGGGCGCCATGAAAAGGTGATCAAACACATAAACGACCCCTGTTGGTCACGAAATCCGACTCCTTGCCGTGCGCTGCATGACAGCCTGCAAGAGTGGACGTACACTTGGCTCAATAGCTAAAGCAATAAGATGGTTCATCTGCCGAGGCAGAGCCTCTTATCGACGAGGAATGCGTGCACTATGCAACGTGATCAGCAAGAGCACTTCTGGAACGCCATCATCTGGCCCGTTCTGTGGCCGCTGCTGTTAGTGCAAGCCGCACTCGTACTGCTCTGCCTGTTGATGGGAGTGGTGATCTGGGTGATGTCGCCAGGCCAGGCCTCCTGGTCGACCACGTTATGGCTTACCCTGGCCCTGCTGCTGGGCAGTTGCATGAATGTAGGCGCTTTCTTGATGTTAATCAAAGCCCGGGCCAGATATAAGGATGCCCGTTTCATGCAGTGCCTGGTCGAGCTGGAGTGCCGTGTCGCCTCCTTGGGGCAGAAGGTCGCTCCCAGCCAGCCATGGGCGGCGGAAGAAGACACCCACCAGCGCCCCCTCAAGCGCCTTACCCATGCCAACGATCGGCTGGCCGCCATGCTGGAACAGCTGGAAAAAATACCCACGGCGACGCAAGAGAGCGCGGGCCGGGCCGACCAGGCGCTGCTCGAAGACCTGCATCACCAGCAGAAGCAGCTGAAGCACCTGATGGCAGGCAGGGAGCGGGCGCGGGAAGAGTCGCGGCTGAAGTCAGGCTACCTGACCTTGATGCAGCGTGAAGCCGACAGCCTGTTCGAATACCTGGGCAGCATGATCAAGGACGACACTACCGAAGCATGTCGCCAGAACGTCACCCATGTGCGCGAGCGGCTGGCGGACATACGCTCGCTGCTGGCCAATTTCGTGCAGCAGAGCGTCAACGAAGCCACCACCTACGACGTGCTGGAAACCGAAGGGTATCAGCCCCGTGTGCTGGTCGTGGATGACGGCCCCGTCAACCTGATGCTGGCACGCCAAATGCTGGAATCACAAGGGCTTCAGGTAGAAGGCGTCAGCAGTGGCGAGCAGGCGCTGGAGCGGCAACAGTCCACTTTTTACGATCTCGTGTTCATGGACATCTTCATGCCCACGCTGGATGGCCTGGAGACCACCCGCCGCTGGCGTCAGTTCGAGCGGCATAACCCCGCCCATCGCAGTATCATCATTGCCCTGACCGCGAACGTGGACAACGCCGGGCGTGGCACCTGCGAAACGGCAGGCATGGATGATATCCTAGCCAAGCCCTATCAACCCGAAACACTGCAACGCATGCTCAAAAAATGGCTGCCTGACGCTTTGGAGAAGCCCGCACAATGACATTTGCCGCCATTTTGGCCAGTTATCTCGTACTCGGTGCCGCCGCAGGCACCATGGCAGGACTGTTTGGCGTAGGGGGCGGCATCATCATCGTACCGGTGCTGGTGTTCGCTTTTGGCCTGCAAGGCATCGCGCCAGAAATCACCATGCATCTGGCAGTGGGCACGTCGCTGGCCACCATCGTGGTCACCGGAGCCTCTTCGGCCCTTGGCCACGTGCGTCGCGGCAGCGTACACCGCCCCTGGTTCATGGCGCTGTTGCCGGGGCTCATGCTCGGCGCGATTGCCGGGGTCTTCATTGCAGGGAATCTCTCGGGCACCGTGCTGGGCACACTGTTCGGCGTATTCGTGCTGCTGCTGGCCGCCAAGATGGTCATTGGCTTGAATCCCAAGCCGGGCAGCGTTGCGCCCGGTAAAGTGGCGATGTCGGTGGCCGGAGGTGTCGTGGGCGCCATTTCGGCACTGTTCGGTATTGGCGGCGGGGCCATGACGGTGCCCTGGCTGTCCCGTGCCGGGGCCAGTATGACCCAAGCCGTGGGCACCTCCGCCGCCTGTGGTCTGCCCATTGCCATCGTTGGGGCGCTCACCTTCATCGTCGTCGGCTGGGGCCACCCGCTGCTTCCGCCGTGGGCCACCGGCTTCGTCATGTGGCCCGCGTTTATCGGCATCGTCGTCACCAGCGTACCCTTTGCACGGCTAGGGGTGCGGCTGGCGCACGTGTTGCCTGCCCACGTGCTGCGCTATGGTTTTGCCCTGCTGCTCACGGTGGTGGGGCTGCGCTTCATCCTGGCGTAATCGCCACCCGGCACGCTGTCACTTCTTTTGTTCACGTAGAGAAACGGAATGATCAATTACCCCACGATAGACCCCGTCGCGATTTCGCTCGGCCCCCTGCAAGTACACTGGTACGGTTTGATGTACGTGGTCGGTTTCGTTGCTGCCTGGTGGCTGGGCTGCCGCCGTGCTGCGCGGATCGGGCTCACCAAGGATGATATCAGCGACCTGCTGTTCTACTGCGCCATCGGCGTCGTGGCCGGTGGGCGCTTGGGCTATGCGCTGTTTTACGGCCTGGGGCAGTGGTCTGCCGACCCGCTGTGGATCTTCCGCGTCTGGGATGGTGGCATGAGCTTCCACGGCGGTTTGATCGGCGTGTTGCTGGCCGCCTGGCTCTTTGCCCGGCGCAAGCAGCTGGCGTTCTTCACCCTCACCGATTTCATCGCCCCGCTCGTGCCCATCGGCCTGGGGGCAGGGCGCATCGGCAACTTCATCAACCACGAACTGCCCGGCCGCGTGACCTCGCTCCCCTGGGGTATGCCGTTTCCCGGCATGGGCCCAGAGCCGCGTCATCCCTCGGCACTTTACGAAGCCGTATTGGAAGGCGCCGTGCTGTTCGTCATCCTCTGGTGGGTCTCGGCCAAGCCTCGCGCGCGCGGGTTCGTCTCCGGGCTGTTTCTGCTGGGCTACGGTGTCTTCCGCTTCATGGTCGAGTTCGTCCGCATGCCCGACGCCCACATCGGCTACCTGGCCTTTGGCTGGTTCACCATGGGCATGCTGCTCACCTTGCCCATGATTATTCTCGGACTCCTCCTGATGCTCTGGTCAAAAGGCAAGCCCATCGACGCCAAGGTATAGAAAGCACGACACCCCGTAGCGCGGCGTAAGCGGAGCGCACCCGCGAAGCAACGCGAGAGCGTTGCCGGTGAGGGCGCGGCGGGTGGCGGTGGCGTTTTGTGTTTCGAGGGCACGTTTGTGATTCGATGACGCTATCAGGGCGGCTGGCGCCGCCTCCGCGGGTGCCTCCATCGCTCGTTGCTCTCGCTCTTTCGTTACGCCGCGCTACGGTGTATGGCTTGCGGTGGAAACGTAGCGCGGCGTAAGCGGAGCGCACCCGCGAAGCAACGCGGAGAGCGTTGCCGATGAGGGCGCGGCGGGTGGCGGTGGCGTTTTGCCGTTTGGAGGCGTAATCAGGGCGGCTGGCGCCGCCTCCGCGGGTGCCTC
>NZ_PINZ01000070.1:0-8214 GCF_002810305.1 Halomonas sp. 141 | reverse complement strand
GACATCAACCGCTGGAGGTCTGGCAGCAACAGGCCGGTATGAACTGGCATATTGAAGAAGCGCCGGTGCGCTTTATTGCCGAAGGGGCTAGCCACCTGGGCAGCATTCACTCGTTCCCTGAGCAAAAAGTGCTCTACCGCTCAGATACCAAAGCACCGCTGTCGGTGGTGTCACAACGCTATAAAGTGGTGCAGCCCGAGGAGATTTTGGAGTTTTACCGTGACCTGACCGAGTACGCCGGATATGAGCTAGAAACCGCTGGCGTGCTGAAAGGCGGACGTAAGTTCTGGGCGCTAGCCCGTAGTGGCTTAAGCACGTCGCTCAAAGGCCAGGATGAGGTCAATGACTACCTGCTGTTGGCCACTTCCTGCGATGGCACGCTTGCCACCATGGCCACGCCTACCACGGTGCGGGTGGTGTGCAATAACACGCTGCAAATTGCCGTCGATGGCACGTCGCAAGCGGTGAAAGTGCCCCATCGTTCAGAGTTTGATCCGCGTGCCGTGAAGCGTCAGTTAGGTATTTCGGTGTCGCAATGGAATGACTTCATGTATCGGATGAAAACCCTAGCGGAGCGTAAAATCACTCGGCAGGAAGCGCAGCAGTATCTTCAGTCGGTGATTTGTGGGGCAGAGAAGCCGCTGGACGATCCCTCTAAACTGCCCAACTACCGGGCGCTGAATAAGGTGCAGAAGCTCTACCAAGGCGAAGGTCGTGGCGCTCACTTAGTGACCGCCAAAGACACGGCCTGGGGCTTGCTCAATGCGGTTACGGAATACGTCGATCACGACAAGCGCGCACGCAGTAACGATACCCGTATGGATTCAGCCTGGTTTGGTCAGGGGGCACAGCTCAAGCAAGAGGCCTTGGATGCCGCCCTACAGTTGGTGTCGTAGACATCCATACCCCCATTCCCACAAGCGATTCACCGAATGATCATCCTAACCCTCACGGCATAGACGCCCAGCCCCTAAAAAGGCTGGGCGTTTTGCTGTTGGGCTTATACCGCGAGGTACCCGCATGAGCTTTGTTTCTGACGCCATTGAGATGGCGCTCACTCGACTAACCAAACAACTGCTAGAACACGACGCCCACAAAGCAACGTCGCTGGTGTGTGCCCAGGGCGAGTTCTATCGCGCGGAGATACGCCTGGAGCGTATCGATCCCGCTGACATTGCGCGTCACTTACCTGACGTTCCTGCGCTCGTTAATGACGCACCCCATGAACAGGGCTGACCAGCCCGCATTTCCCTCTTCACGTAAAAGGAGGTGCCCTATGGCACAGCGTACTCATGTAGTAAATGCGTCTCCCCAAAAAGGCCCAGTACCTTCCATTCAAGCAGACGCCAACGCTCAGCACTCCCCAAGTTCGGCGGCGCTAGAAGCGCATCCGACGGCTGATAGCACCGCCATTATCCAGGTCATTGAGCGTGCCGCGCTTAACCCGGACGTCGATATCGACAAGATGGAGCGCCTGCTGCAAATGCAGGAGCGCGTGATGGACCGCCAGGCCATGATGGCCTACAGCGCGGCCATGGCAGCGATGCAGACCGAGTTGCCCAGCATTGAAGAGCGTGGGCAAACCAACAACGGTTGCTACGCCACGCTGGAGGATATTGTCGATACCGTTCGTCCCATCCTGCAAAAACACGGCTTCGCGGTGAGCTTCCGTATTCAAACCCAGGAACGCGGTATCCAAGTAACGGGCGTGCTGATGCACAAGGACGGCCACCGGGAAGAGACCAGCATGCTCCTACCTGCGGACATGAGCGGTAACAAAAATGCCGTCCAGGCATTTGGATCGTCTACCAGCTACGGCAAGCGCTATGTGCTGTGCGCCTTGCTCAACATCACCACACGCGGGCAAGACGATAATGGCCAGACCAGCACACGAGCAGCTGTAAAGAGGGTTACGGCCTTTCAAGCGGGGCAGATTCAGCGTTTGATCAGCCAATGCCCGGCCACTACCCAAGAGTGGTTCAGCGGCAAATACGGCGCTGCGGTTCAGGTGCCTCAGGCAGATTTCGACAAGCTCCGTGCATCCCTCACCAAGCGAGCCGTGAAATAGCGGCGCAGCCTGCTCACTCACCGCCTACAGGAGGCGTTATGAAGATACTCACCATGCCACAAGGCTCTCCTGAGTGGCTGGCGGCGCGTCTTGGGCGCGTCACCATGTCAGAACTCAAGGCATTGCTGGTAAACGGCAAAGGCCCCGGTGGGTTGGGTACCGGAGCCATTACCTACATGCACCAGTTGATCGGCGAGCGTGTGACCGGCGAGTTGGCCGAGCCGTTTCAAGGCAACGCCCATACCAAGCGGGGCCAGGAGCTAGAGAGCGTCGCTCGCTCGCTGTATCGCGATATGACCAGCGCACCGAAGCCTAAAGAAGTAGGCCTAATCCTCAACCACAACGTGGGCTACTCACCGGATAGTTTGATCGGCAGAAACGGCTTGCTGGAGATCAAAACCAAGCTGCCTAAGTTCCAAATTGAGGTACTGCTCAGCGGGGAAATCCCCGACGAGCACGTGCCCCAATGCCAGGGAGGGCTCTGGGTCAGTGAACGGGAATGGATCGATTTTGTGAGCTACTGGCCGGGTATGCCGCTGTTTGTGAAGCGTGCTTACCGAGACGAGGCTCTGATCCGCACGATTGCCGAGCGAGTCGAGGCCTTTCATGAAGAGATGGAGCGACGCATCAGCCAAGTGATGGCGGCGTGACTTACACGCTAAACCACAACACTTATTCACTACTAACTACGTAGATGCCGGGGCCACCACTCCGGCATCTTTATTTTTTGGAGGTCATCATGCCCCATAGCAAACTCAAAGCCGGTGAAGTGGCAGGCACCTACTTAGTCACGTCACCGGTCACGGAAACAGACATCATTACGATGGCTAAGCGTTTCGCACGCCGCAAGTTCGCCAAAGGTCGCAAGATATCCCAACCTTCTCAAGCGTTTGAGCACCTGCAGCTGTTGCTTCAAGACTACGAACATGAAGTATTCAGCGTACTATTTCTGGATAGCCAACACCGTGTCATCCGCTTTGAAGAGCTGTTTCGCGGCACCATTGATTCAGCCAGCGTGTACCCACGAGAGGTACTAAAGGCGGCACTCGCTTACAACGCCGCCGCTGTGATCCTAGTTCATAACCACCCTAGTGGTGATCCTGAGCCTAGTGATGCGGATCGGCGTATCACTGAACGCCTAAAAGAAGCGCTTGGCTTGATGGATATTCGGGTGATTGACCATGTGGTGGTGGGGAGTGATGGATGCACGTCATTCGCAGAAAAAGGGTATCTGTAGAAGTTCATACTCGAAGGCACAGGTACTGCCCCAGGGGCAGTACCTGTCTCCAGTGCTCAATTTATTTTTTTGCCTAAGTGCCATTTGTCAGGTGATTTTGCGAAAAAAATGAAGCAAGTTAGATGTTTTGCCAAG
The DNA here is from genome assembly GCF_002810305.1 of Halomonas sp. 141. Lineage (NCBI taxonomy): Bacteria > Pseudomonadati > Pseudomonadota > Gammaproteobacteria > Oceanospirillales > Halomonadaceae > Halomonas > Halomonas sp. 141. Next base: position 4,774 of record NZ_PINZ01000070.1, on the reverse strand, counting down.
TGAGTGGGTCATGACGCAAAGCGATTGAGCTATAAGGCGTTTGCATCAGTGTTGCTCCGATGGACCAGCTCGATAGGTAGAATCAAGCGTAGAGAATAGCTTTCATGAAATGAATACCCAGTCCTTGGAAACCTTCTGTCACTCCGTCATGATAACGCCGGGGTTTGCGTGGCGTTGGTCAGTCAATGACGCGGGCAGCGGGCAGTGTTTTCCGCTCTAGCAAGCCGGTACAGCGTTAATTATCCTGCGATTTGACCGATGTTACCCCACCGCTTGTCGACTAAGTAGCACCCGCCAGCAGTTGAATAGGAAAAACGGCACTCCATGAACGCAGTTGAAATCGAATCCGCCATTTCTGACTTGGCACAACAGCCCTTTGATCCGGCTGAGTTCCCTTATGCCTTTCTGGAAGCTTTTGGCAACAAGGCAACCACTATCAAACGGTTGCGTTCGGGTACGTCGAATAAGTCGGACTTTTCTGGCTCCTGGGGCGGGGTATTGCAGACCAACAATATCCATATCGCGGTGGCGGAGGCTGGTGCCGTTACCGAAACCCTAGCTGCGTTGAAGGTTAGCCCCGCGACTACGCGTGCCAAGGCGAAGTTCGTGCTTGCCACCGATGGTGAGATGCTAGAGGCCGAGGAGCTGGAAAGCGGCGAGACGGTTGCCTGCAAATATGAAGAATTCCCTGACCACTTCGGTTTCTTTTTGCCCCTGGCGGGCATCACTACTGTTAAACAGGTGCGTGAAAGCTCGTTTGATATTCGTGCCACCAGCCGCCTGAACCGGCTGTATGTGGAGCTACTGAAAGATAACCCAAGTTGGGGCACGGAAGAGCAGCGCCATGAAATGAACCATTTCATGGCTAGGCTGATCTTCTGCTTCTTTGCCGAAGATACGGACATCTTTGCCGGTAGCGGGTTATTTACCGACACCGTCTCAGAAATGAGCGCCAGAGATTCTGCCAACACCCATGAAGTGATTAGCGAAATCTTCCGCGCCATGAACACGCGGAAAGAAGAGCATGCTGCTGCGAACATCCCCCGCTGGGCGGGGAAGTTTCCCTATGTAAACGGTGGTCTGTTTTCCGGCAGTGTCGACGTACCGCGCTTCAGCAAAATTGCACGCTCTTATCTACTCCACATCGGCAGCCTGGACTGGACACAGATCAATCCTGATATTTTCGGCTCGATGATTCAGGCCGTAGCCGACGACGAAGAGCGCGGTGCACTGGGCATGTGAAGCGCGCTAATGAAATTCTCCGTAAGGCGGCTGCTTTTTTCGCCCAGGCGGAGCTCGACCGCAAACCCAATTGATGGTGTCATTTATCGACGAGCATCGTGCTCAGTTCGGGGTCGAGTCGATTTGTAGTCAACTGCCAATCGCCCCATCGACGTATTACCACCACAAGGCACTTGAAGCTGATCCTGAACGGCGGGCAGACCGGTATCGACAGGATGCGTTTCTTACCGCTGAGATTCAGCGCGTGTGGGAAGAAAACTTCTGCGTCTACGGTGCCCGTAAGGTCTGGCGGCAACTCCGCCGTGAAGGCGTTAATGTTGCTCGTTGCACTGTAGAACGGCTCATGCGCCGCCTAGGAATTCGCGGCGTGGTGCGAGGCCAACGCCCCTTCACGACCCTCAGTGATCCCGGCCAGAAACGGGCACCTGATTTAGTGAAACGTGACTTTACGGCTATGCGTCCTAATCAGCTTTGGGTAGCCGATTTTACCTATGTCGCTACCTGGTCTGGCTTCGTTTACGTTGCGTTCGTTATCGATGTTTATGCACGCTGTATCGTGGGTTGGCGTGTAGCGACGTCGATGAGAACGGCACTGGTGCTGGACGCTCTGGAGCAAGCTCTGTGGGCACGAAAACACAGACAAGGGTTGATCCATCATAGTGATAGGGGAAGCCAATATCTCTCGATCCGCTACACCGAGCGTATGGCTGACGAGGGTATCAATGCCTCAGTCGGCACCACCGGCGACTCCTACGACAATGCGCTGGCTGAAACCATCATCGGCTTGTTCAAAACGGAGGTGATCCATCATCGTGGCCCATGGAGGGGACTGGATGCCGTTGAGTATGCCACGCTGGAGTGGGTTGACTGGTTCAACAACCGCCGACTGCTGGAACCCATCGGAAACGTTCCACCAGCAGAACGAGAAAGGACGTATTATCGTCAACTGGAAGAGTCGGGTGAAGCTGCTTGACTCAAACAAACCGGTCTCCGGAATAACCGGGGCGGTTCAGACCGGGAGGGGCAGCGGCTACCTCAACAGGGTGATGTGGACAACTATTTGCAGGCGGTGCCCGGACAAGCAGCCTCGGTGACGGGGTTTACCAATTTTTTAAATCGCCAACATGCCACCACACTAGCCCCTAGAGTGGATGAGAAGCGAGTAAGAAAACGGCGGAAAGAAAAGTTGGCTCGCTCCATGATGAAAATGGCGAAGTGTGCTGATCAAGGAGAGGGCTGGAGGGAGCAATGGATCGTCACAGCCATGGAATATTTTCATGACAAGAAATTGTCCAAAAAAGCACTACGTCGTCAGACCATAGAGCTTTCAGGAGACGGGGTACAGGTGACCATGAACGGTGTGAGCTACTGGCTGCCTGCTTTATAAAACCATCATCGACTCCCACTAGCCGTCTTAAGTGGCTTTTAGTGTCAAATACATGAGGAGCTTAGCCAGCACCTCATGCAGGACAAGGGAGCCTAGTAATGACATCAAAAAATCTACTACAGAGTCATAAACGAATCGTCTTTGTGGTCAGTGAACATATAGATTTCGTAAGGCTCACCCTGAGGCCCTGGCATGCCTGGTGTACCAATGGGCATCCCTGCTAGGCCGATCCCACCTATGTCAGGTTGTTCTTCAAATAATGCCTCGACCGCTTCCATCGGCACGTGCCCTTCAATCCAGTAGTCACCTATTTCGATGGTGTGGCACGACCCCAAACCATAAGGGACGCCAGCCTTCTGTTTGATATCGCCGAGCTCAACGTTATCGACAATGGTTACATCGACTCCCAGCATTTCCAAGTGGCGAGCATATTCATCACAGCATCCGCACTGAGGATTTTTGTACAGTGTAGCTTCGTCCGGCAGTGCAGCCTGAGCCGATGTAGCCCCGAGAGCCAAAGCAATTGATAGAATAGTAGCGTTAAGATGTTTCATGAACGGCCTGCCCTCGTTGTGTGGCTAAACAAGTATTTTGCGAGCGACGCGATACCTAAGCCTACGAGCAGAAGAAAAAACAGCGGCATCAGCCAGCCGTACCAGCCCATTGAGCTCATAAAAGCTAAGCAATCGGCATTCATCATGGTAAGCCTCCGATCAAGTCAGTTAGAAATTACGTCCTAAGTTTACGACTCTAGGGCTACCTCAAGGTCAAGCCTTGTAACCTTGTGAACAATGAAAAGTTGCTATGGATCATATTCTGCCCGCTGGGTTCAGGCTCGTTTCAGGTTAACACCGTATAAATAAGCAGTGACAACAACCCTTTTGAGGTAAATGACCATGCGCAACACCATTTTAACAACTCCTTTGCTTGCTCTTTCACTAAGCCTAGTAACAAGCGCGGCATGGGCTGCGCCCGGCCATGGCGGCGGTGACAGTGGCCTGACCGACGCTGACGTTGACCGCACGATCACTCTTGATGCTGGCGATATGTGGTTCGACCCTGAAACGCTAGAAATGGCGGCGGGTGAAATTGTTAAATTTGAAATCACCAACACCGGCAATTTAGAACATGAGTTTGTGATTGGTAGCAAAGAAGCCCAAGAAGAACATCGTCAAATGATGCTAAACATGGCCAACGGCGGAGGCCACGATATGTCGAATATGTCACACGGCGGCGGTCACGATATGGCCAGCATGGACATGGCAGGTGTCACCATTGCGCCTGGTGAAACCGGGACTTTATTATGGAGTGTCCCTGACAATGTTAACGAGCTAGAGTATGCCTGTAACATTCCTGGTCATTATGAATCCGGCATGTACGGTAATTTTTCTCTCTAATCTGACGCAGACCCATGAAACTGTTGCTACTCGAAGATGATGATTTGTTAGCAGAAAGCTTGGCAGAGAGTCTCAAGGACAACGGTTACCTGGTTGATTTGGCCGCTTCATTGAAAGCGGCCAAGTCGCTGATGGCAACCGAGGATTATGAGCTGGCTATTTTAGATGTCGGTTTGCCCGATGGGTCGGGGTTAGATCTTCTCGCTCATTGGCGCAAGCAGAAGCGCAGTACGCCTATTTTGATTTTGACGGCGCGCGATACCTGGGAAGATAAAGTTATCGGACTTGAAACCGGAGCCGATGACTATCTCACCAAGCCTTTCCACGAAGCCGAACTTATGGCTCGCCTGAAGGCCTTGTTGCGTAGGCAGTCTGGTCAGTTATCTCATGTGATTACGCTTAACGGTGTCTCGTTGGATGAGGCGGGTCAACGCGTGTGCTTAGAAGGAGAAACGTGGCGTTCGCTAACAGCAACGGAGTTTCGATTACTGCGCTACTTAATGCTTCATCCAGACCGTATTCACTCGAAAGATCAGCTACTAGAGCAGCTCTACGCCTTGGATCAGGACGCTGCCGCACCTAACTTGGTGGAAGTCTACATCGCTCGTCTGCGCCGTTATCTCGGTAAATCAGTCATTCAAACGCGACGTGGTCAGGGGTATTTCTTTGCTTCACATTGATAGACGCAGTTTACGCATTCGGCTACTCGCATGGTTAGGCGGCGTCGCGCTACTGGTGGTGGTCACCA